>JBBRGH010000074.1:0-10867 GCA_038240915.1 Gemmatimonadales bacterium
GCCACCGAGGCGAGCCACGTGTATTTCACCCTGCGCTACCTGCTGGGCTATCCGCGGGTGCGGATCTACGTGGGGTCGTGGACCGAATGGTCCGAGAACGAGCGGCTGCCGGTGGCGACGGGGTCGGCGCCCTAGCTCAGCGCATCGCGATCCCGCTCCGGAGCTGCCCGGGACGCCAGATCCGCCCGCCGCGCATCACCAGCTCCACCGAATCCAGATGGTCGATATCCTCCAGCGGGTTCTGGCTGAGCAGGACCAGATCGGCATAGCGCCCGGCTTCGATGGTACCCACCTGGCGTCCCGCCTCGCCGCCGATCGCGAGGGCGGCGTCACGGGTGGCCGCCAGCAGCGCCGCCGTCGGCGAGAGGGCGACGGAGTCCACCAGCATCCGCAGCTCGCCGAACACGGATGCCCGCTCGCTCACGGGGCCGTACGCCACGTGGTCGCTCCCGGCGCTGATCCGGACCCCGCGCCGCACCGCCTCCCGTGCCACCTCCACCCCGAACTGCGCCGCCGCGCGCACGTAGTCCTCCTGCACCGACGGGACATGCCGCCGCCGGGCGTCGTACGCCAACAGGCTGTGGCGGGTGGCATCGAGGGTGGGCTCGAACATGGTGCCCCGGGCGGCCATCGAGTCGAGCGTGGCCAGGATCCGCTGGTCGTGGGCCGAGGCCGCGGTGGCGACGCGGGCGGTGATGGCCTGGAGGTCTCCATCCTTGACCAGCGAGTCGCGCTCCTCGGCGGTCAGCAGCTCGCCGGCCAGCCCCGCGGCGTGGACCACACCGTCCATCCCGGCCGCGCTCTCTTCCCCCACGCTGGACGGCTGCAACCAGGCGTGGCCCCAGACCGGCATTCCCGCCCGATGGGCCGCCTCGGTGAGCAGTCGCACGGAGATGCTGTCGAGCTGGGCGTAGAGCTTGAGCCCCATCGCGCCGGCCTGCCGGGCGGCGGCCACGACCACTTCGGGATCGTCCCCTCGGCTGTACTGGATCGGGGTCCAGCCCAGCCACTGCATCGTGAGGGCGGGCGCCTGGCGGTAGACGATGCCGCGCTCGGTCTGGACCGGACGAATCCCGTTGAAGAAGAAGCGGCGGCCGGCCACCAGCTGCATGGCATAGACGCGAGGGGCCGCCTCGAAGCCGGACACCCGGGAAAGCAGCGCCACCGGACTGTTGCCCATATCCCGCACG
Source organism: Gemmatimonadales bacterium (assembly GCA_038240915.1). Classification (GTDB taxonomy): domain Bacteria; phylum Gemmatimonadota; class Gemmatimonadetes; order Gemmatimonadales; family GWC2-71-9; genus CAVVWJ01. The sequence goes on from JBBRGH010000074.1 coordinate 1,191, forward strand.
GTGGTGACGCCCTGCGCCAGCAGGTCCCTCAGGTCCAGACCGAGGGCCTCCCCGGCGCTGCCCTCCGACAGAAACAGCAGGTGGACGTGGCTGTCGATGAGCCCGGGGATCAGATACTGACCCCGGGCCTCGATCACCCGGGCGCCCTGGGGCACGGCGCACTCGCCGGCCGCGCCGGCACAGAGGATCCGGTCGCCGCGGACCACGGTCACGGCATTGGTGACCGGCGCTCGGCCGGTTCCATCCCACAGCGTGGCGCCGACGATGGCGGTGGAGGGACTGACGGGCGGCGGGGGGACCAGCTTGGCCGGGGGCGCGCCACAGGCGGCGGCCAGCAGGCCGATCAGCGCGGGGACGGTGGGACGGACGAGGCGCATCATGGGCAGCCCTGCTCCATCTTGCCCGGGCAACCGGCGCCGATCGGGGCGCCTCAGACTGCCCGACGGGAATCAAGATGCGAACGGACGGGGTCGAACCGCAATGACTCGGAGTCAGTAGAACGCCGCGACCCCGGCCACCAGTCGGGTTCGCGGCAAACGCCGTGCCGATTCTGCCAAAACAGCGCCCCGGCGTGGTTGCGGCGATGCCATCGGCTCCCTAGTCTTACCTCCGTGCCTACCTCCAAGATCCATCGTCCGCGGCGGCGGCGTCGCACCGCCGCCCTCCGGCGCCTCGTGCGCGAGCACCAGCTCGAGGCCGGCGACTTGATCCAGCCGCTGTTCGTCGTCCACGGGCGCGGGGTCGAGCGGGAGATCGCCTCGATGCCGGGTGTTCACCACCTGTCGGTGGACGAGTCACTCGACCGCGAGGTGGAGCGGGTCCGCGCCCTGGGGATCGCCGGGGTGATCCTGTTCGGCCTGCCGGCCGCCAAGGACGAGGTCGGCTCGGAGAACTTCGCCGAGAATGGCATCGTGCAGCAAGCGCTCCGGCGGCTCCGCGCCGCCGATCCCGACCTCCTGCTGCTGACCGACGTCTGCTGCTGCGAATACACCAGTCACGGCCACTGCGGCGTGCTCCGAGGGCAGCGGGTGGACAATGACGCGACCCTCGAGATCCTGAGCCGGGTCGCGGTCACCCACGCCGCGGCCGGGGCCGACCTCGTGGCTCCGAGCGGGATGATGGACGGCATGGTGGCGGCCATCCGCGGCGCGCTGGACGGCGCCGGCCACAGCGACACCGGCATCCTGAGCTACGCCGTCAAGTATGCCAGCGCCTACTACGGCCCCTTCCGCGAAGCCGCCGAGAGCACCCCGGCCTTCGGCGACCGGCGGGAGTACCAGATGGACGTCGCCAACGTGCGCGAAGCCCTGCTCGAGGCGGCGCTGGACGAGGCCGAGGGCGCCGACATGCTGATGGTGAAGCCGGCCCTGGCCTATCTGGACGTGGTCCGGGCGGTGCGCGAGCGGACCTCCCTGCCGCTGCTGGCGTACAACGTGAGCGGGGAGTACTCCATGGTGAAGGCGGCGGCCCGGCTGGGCTGGATCGACGAGCGGCGGGTGGTGCTCGAATCTCTCATCGGCATGCGACGGGCGGGCGCGGACGCGATCATCACCTACCACGCCAAGGAGGCCGCGGGCTGGCTTGCCGAGGAAGCGCGGGGATGACGGAGCTGCACGCATCGACCCGGATCACGGCCGCCTCCGACCGGCTCTTCGCCGAGGCTCTGCGGGTGCTGCCCGGCGGCGTCAACAGCCCGGTGCGCGCCTTCCGGAGCGTGGGCGGCACGCCCCGGTTCATCGCCCGGGGCCAGGGTGCCTGGCTCGAGGACGCCGACGGCAACCGCTATGTGGACCTGGTGCTCTCCTGGGGTCCCCTGATCCTGGGCCATGCCCATCCTGAGGTTCTGGCCGCGATCGTGGCGGCGGCGGGGCGGGGCACCACCTATGGCGCACCGACCGAGCTCGAGGTCCGGCTGGCGGAGCGGGTGGTGGCCACCTTCCCGTCCATGGAGATGGTCCGCTTCGTGAGCAGCGGCACTGAGGCCGCGATGAGCGCGGTGCGATTGGCGCGAGCGGCCACGGGGCGCCGGGCCATCGTCAAGTTCGACGGCTGCTACCATGGTCACGCTGATCCGCTGCTGGCCTCCGCCGGCTCCGGCGTCGCGACCCTGGGGCTCCCGGACTCGCCGGGCGTGACGGCGGGCACCGTGGCGGACACGCTGATCGCTCCGTTCAACGATCTCGCCGCCGTGGAGGCCCTGTTCGCGGCTCGCGGAGCGGACATCGCGGCGGTGCTGGTCGAGCCGGTGGCGGGCAACATGGGCGTGGTGCCGCCCGACCCGGGCTTCCTCGAGGGTCTCCGGTCGATGACCCGGCGGGCGGGCGCCCTGCTGGTGTTCGACGAGGTCATGACCGGCTGGCGAGTGCACCCGGTGGGCGCGCAGGCGCTCTACGGCATCCAGCCCGACCTCACCATCCTCGGCAAGGTGGTCGGCGGCGGCCTGCCGGCGGCGGCCTACGGCGGGCCCCGCGCCCTGCTCGAACAGATCGCGCCCGCCGGACCGGTCTATCAAGCGGGGACGCTGTCGGGCAACCCCCTCGCCATGGCGGCCGGGCTGGTCACGCTCGACGTCCTGGCCCGGCCGGGCACCTGGGACCGGGCCGAGCGGTGGGCGGCGCAGGCTGCCGGCGCGATCGAGGCGGCGGCCGCCCGGGCGGGCGTGGCGGTCACGGTCCAGCGGGTCGGCACCATGCTGACGCCGTTCTTCACCGAAGCGCCCGTCCGCGATTACGCCGGCGCGAAGCGCACCGACAAGGCTGCCTACAACGCCTTCTTCCACGCCATGCTGGAGGGGGGCATCTACCTGCCGCCGTCCGCGTTCGAAGCCTCCTTTACCTCCGCGGTGCACGGTGAGGTGGAGCTCGCCGCGCTCGAGGCGGCGCTGAGCTCCGCATGGGCGCGGTAGCGGTCGTCGGCGGGGGCGTCGCGGGCCTGACCGCGGCCTACCGCCTCCGGCAGCGCGGGGTGCGGGTGGTCGTCTACGAGGCGGGCGACCGGGTCGGCGGCGCGGTCTGGAGCACCCGCTCGGAAGGCTACCTCGCTGAGCTGGGCCCCAACTCCATGTCGGCTCCGTCGCCGGCGCTGCGCGGGCTGATCGGGGAACTGGGGCTGGAGTCGCGGCTGCTGCCGGTGTCGCCCGCCGCCAAGAAGCGCTACGTGGTCCGCAACAACCGGCTGCTCCCGCTCCCGATCTCGCCCCAGGCCTTCCTGACGACCCGGCTCCTCTCCAACGGCGCCAAGCTCGCCGTGTTCGGCGAGTCGCTGGTCGAGCCCGGCGATTCGCCGGTCGAAGAGAGCATCGCGACCTTCATCCGCCGCCGGTTCAACCAGGAGATCCTGGACTACGTCGCCAACCCGTTCGTGGGCGGGATCTACGCCGGCGACCCGGAGCAGCTGTCGGTCCGGCATGCGCTGCCCAAGCTGTACCAGCTGGAGCGGACCCACGGGTCCATCATCAAGGCATTCGGCCACACCATGCGGGCGCGCAAGGACGACGCCGAGGCGACGCCCTCACCCATGGCCGGCATGGTGTCGTTTCAGTACGGGCTGCAGGAACTGACCGACGCGCTCGCCCGCGAGCTGCACGCCGAGATCCGGCTCCGGGCGCCGGTCACCCAGCTCCGCTGGGGACCCAAGGGCTGGACCGTCGGGGCCGCCTTCCAGACGGCGGAGCTGTACGACGGCGTGGTCTACGCGGCGCCGGCCCACTGCCTGGACGAGATCGAACTGGCGTTTCCGGGAGGCGATCGGGTCGGCACGCTCGCCAGCATCGCCCACCCGCCGGTAGCGGTGCTGGTGCTCGGCTTCCGGCGCGAAGACGTGAGTCACCCGCTCGACGGGTTCGGATTCCTGGTGCCTGAGGTCGAGCGCCGCCACGTGCTCGGCGTGGTGTTCTCCTCCACGCTCTTCTCGGGCCGGGCGCCCGACGGGCACGTCGCCCTCACGGCCTTCGTCGGCGGCGTGCGCAATCCCGATCTCGCCAACGCGGACCAGCCGACGATTACGGCCCGGGTGATGGACGATCTGCGCGCGCTGCTCGGGGCCAAGGGCGAGCCCACCTTCCGCGCCTTCCGGCTCTGGCCCAAGGCCATCCCGCAGTACGACCTGAGCTACGGCCGCTTCAAGGACATCATGGACGAGGCCGAGCGGCGGAATCCCGGACTCGCGCTGGCGGGCTCGTTCCGCGAGGGGGTCGCGCTCGGCGAGGCCATCGCGTCGGGCGAGGAGGCCGCCGCCCGGCTGGCCGCGCTGCCGGCCTCGGGGGGAACCGCCGGCCGGTGAGCGCCCCGCTCAGGGTCGGCACCCGGGCCAGCGCCCTCGCGCTGTGGCAGACGGAGCACGTGCGCGCCCGGCTCCACGCGGCCGGCTATGACACGGTGCGGACCGAAATCCGCACGACGGGGGACATGGTGCAGAGCGTGCCGCTGTCGCAGATCGGGAGCCGGGCCCTCTTCACCCGGCAGATCGACGACGCCATGCTGGACGGGCGGATCGACCTGGCCGTCCATTCGCTCAAGGATCTCCCGACGCGGCTGCCGGACGGGATCGCCCTGGTCGCGGTTGGCGAGCGGGAAGATCCGAGCGATGCCCTGGTGGGCCGAGGTCCCCTGGTCTGGGGCGAGCTGCCGGAAGGCGCGGTCCTCGCGACCAGCAGCCTCCGCCGGCGGGCGCAGCTGCTCCATCTCCGGCCCGACCTGCAAGTCCGCGATATCCGCGGCAATGTGGACACCCGTCTGGCCAAGCTCGACGCGAACGCGGAGTGGACGGGCATCCTGTTGGCGACGGCCGGCCTGGTCCGACTCGGCTTGGGCGACCGGATCGGGCAGCGATTGCCGCCCGAGCTGATGCTGCCGGCCCCGGGGCAGGGCGCCCTGGCCATCACCGCGCGCACCGGCGATGCGGCCGCAGCCGCGGCGGCGGCCCGGGCGGTCCACCACACCGCGACCGCGCTCGCCGTCTCGGCCGAGTGGGCCTTCCTTCGAACGCTCGAGGGCGGATGCCAGGTGCCGGTGGCCGCGCACGGCCAGCCGGACCCGGCCGGCACGCTCCGGCTGCACGGGCGGGTCGTCTCGCTCGGCGGCGAGCGCGGCGTGGAAGGAATCGAAACCGGCACCGCGGCCGACGAGGACGAGGCCGACGCCCTCGGGGTGGCGCTGGCCGAGCGATTGCTGGAGGACGGCGCGGACGCGATCCTGGCGGAGGTCCGCGCGGCGGCGGCGCCGGTCGTTTCCGAGCCCTGATGCCGGCCACGGTCCTGGTGACCGCATCGGCGGGCACCTTCCCGGGACTCGCCGACGCGCTTCGGGCGATCCCGGTGGGGGTGGAGGAAGTGCCGCTGATGACGTTCGCCCCGCCGCTTGACTGGCGGCCGGTGGACGCGGCGGTGCGGGCGCTGGCGAGCTACGGGGCCATCGCCTTCACCTCTCCGCGGTCGGCCCGCACCTTCGCCGAGCGGGTGAAGGAGCTGGGCGTGTCGCCGGGGACGACCGCGTGGGCGGCGGGCGCGGGTACGGCCCAGGCGCTGGGCGAGGTGCTGGGCCCGGTCCGGCGGCCGGACGAGCGGGCGGTCGGCGAGCGGGGTGCCGCGGCGGCGCTCGCGGCGGCGCTGCTGGCCGCGGGGCTCCAGGGGCCGGTGCTGTTCCCCTGCGGCGACATCCGGCGGGACGAGCTGCCGGCCCGGCTTCGCGACGGCGGCATCGCGGTCGACGAGGTCGTCTGCTACCGGTCGGTGCTGGCCGGCGAGCGCGAGGCGCGGCTGGCGGCGGAGCGGGCGCAGATCGTCCTCGTGGCCAGTCCGAGCGTGGCCGACCTGCTGGCGCGGGCCTGCCCCCCCGGCGTGCGGCCGGCGCTGCTCGCGGTGGGGCCGACCACGGCGGCGGCCGCGCGCGCCTCGGGCTGGGCCCCGGCGAGCGTCGCCGCCCGACCCACGACCGACGGCCTCGTGGGGGCCGTGCGGGCGATCCTGCTCTCGCGCTGAGCGGCCGGCACGCCGACCGGCCCCTCGTCACCGTCCGTCGGCTGCCGGCCGGCGCTCGCTTCGGAGACCCATGAACGATCTCTTTCTCCGCGCATGCCGGCGGGAGTCGGTGGAACGCCCTCCCGTCTGGATGATGCGCCAGGCCGGCCGCTACCTGCCCGAGTACCGGGCGGTGCGCGAGCGGGCCGACTTCCTCACCATGGTCGGCACGCCCGAGCTCGCGGTCGAGGTGACCCTGCAGCCGGTGAACCTCCTGGGGGTGGACGCGGCCATCATCTTCAGCGACATCCTGGTCATCCCGCAGGCCATGGGCATGGGGCTTTCGGTGGACGAGGGCATCGGGCCGCGGTTCCACCAGCCGCTCCGGGCGCCGGCAGACTTCGACCGTCTGCGCGATCCCGATCCGGAGGAGCACCTGCGCTACGTGCTCGACGCCCTCCGCCTCGCCCGGCGCGAGCTGGCCGGCCGGGTGCCCCTGATCGGGTTTGCCGGCGCGCCCTGGACCCTGATGTCCTACATGGTCGAGGGGCAGGGGTCCAAGTCGTTCACCCACGCCAAGAGGCTGCTGGTCCAGGATCCGGCCCGGGCGCACGCGCTGCTAGGCCGGCTGGCGCGGGCGGTGGGGGCGTTCCTGGTGGCGCAGGTCCGGGCGGGAGCGCAGGCGGTGCAGCTGTTCGACTCGTGGGCCAGCGCGCTGGGTCCGCGTGACTTCCGCGAGTTCGCGCTGCCCTACCTGGCCGAAGCGGCCCGGATCGCCCGGGGCGCGGGGGTGCCGGTGATCGCCTTCGCGCCCGGCGCGGGCTGGGCGCTGGAGGAGATCGCGGCGGCCACCGGCGCCGACGTGATCGGGATCGACTGGCAGACCGACGCCGCCGCCGCCCGGCGCCGGCTGGCCGACCGGCCCGCGGCGCTGCAGGGCAACCTGGACCCGTGCTGGCTGTACGCCTCGCCGGCGACGATCCGGGAGCGCACCCACGAGATGCTCGCCGCGTTCGGGGGTCGGGGCCACATTGCCAATCTGGGCCACGGGATCAATCCCGACGTGCCGGTGGCCAATGCCCGGGCCTTTATCGACGCGGTCAAGAGCTGGCGCGCGCCATGAGGCCGAACCGGTGAGCGGTCCTCCCCTCCGGGCCCGGGTGGCGGCGCTGATCGAGCGCCTGCACGACGACACGACGACCTTCTTTGCCGCCCTCGACCGGGGCGGGCAGTTCCGGGAGGACCGCTGGGACCGGCCCGGCGGGGGCGGGGGCGTCGCTCGGGTGCTCACGGACGGGGCCACCTTCGAGAAGGCCGGCATCAACCGCTCGGCGGTCTCCGGTGTGCTGCCGCCGGGCGCGGCCGAGCGGCTGGGTGCGCGGGTGTCCGGCAGGGACGCCCCCCACTTCTACGCCACGGGGATGAGCCTGGTCATCCATCCCCGCAGCCCGATGGTGCCCACCGTCCATCTCAACGTCCGCTACTTCGACCTGACCACGCCCGAGGGCGAGCCGCTCGACGTCTGGCTCGGCGGCGGCACGGACCTCACGCCGACTTACCCTTTTCCCGAGGACGCCGTTCACTTCCACCGGTCGCTCAAGGCGGCGTGCGACCGGCATCACCCGTCGTTCTATCCCAGGTTCAAGAGCTGGTGCGACCACTACTTCGTCAACACGCACCGGGGCGACGAGCGGCGGGGCATCGGGGGGGTGTTCTTCGACAACCTGCGCGAGGGCGACAGCGGGCTGGACCTGGATGGGTTGGTGGCGTTCCAGCAGGCGGTGGGAGGGGTCCTGCCCGAGGCGTACGGGCCGATCGTCGCGCGGCGGCGGGACCTGCCCTACGGCGAGCGGGAGCGCCGGCTGCAGCTGGCGCGGCGGGGCCGATACGTCGAGTTCAACTTGGTGCACGACCGGGGGACCCTGTTCGGGCTGCAGACCAACGCGCGGATCGAGAGCGTGCTCATGAGCCTGCCGCCGCTGGCGGCGTGGGAGTACGCCCCCGTCTACCAGCCGGGCTCGATCGAGGCCGACCTGATGGCGATGCTCGAGCCTCGGGACTGGGTGGCGAGCTCAGGCTGATCCGGGCGACGGGGGCCGGTCGCCGGGCGTTCCGTGGGCCGGCAGCGGCCGCTCGCGGTAGGGATACCAGTAGGACTTCCGCTCCATCACGTAATCCAGGTGCACGTGCTTCGGCTCGCGGAACGCGTCGAGCCCCTCCTCGCCCAGCTCCCGTCCGATTCCGCTCCAGCGCATCCCGCCGAACGGCCCGGCGTCGTTGTCGGTCAGCGGGTCGTTGATCCAGAAGGTGCCCGCCTTGATTTCCTGCATCGCCCGCATGGCGGTCTCGAGATCCCGGGTGTAGATCGACGCCCCCAGCCCGTAGCGGCTGTCGTTGGCCATGGCGATGGCCTGGTCGGCATCGCGGGCCACCGTGAGCGACAGCACCGGGCCGAAGATCTCTTCCGTGGTCGGGAGCGAGCCGTGCCGCACGTCCACCAGAATCGTGGGCTCGAGGAAGTGCCCGCGCAGCCCGCCCGGGTGGATCCGACGGCCGCCCAGCAGGACCCGGGCGCCCTGCTGGACCGCCTGGGCGATCTGCCGCTCGACCGTCGCCAAGGCTTCGGCCGAGATGAGAGGCCCCACGTCCACCCCGGGATCCATCGGGTCGCCTACCCGGAGGGTGCGGACGTGGGCCTCCAACCGGCGGGTGAAGTCCTCGGCAATCGGCTCGACCAGGTACACCCGCTTGGGCGAGGTGCAGACCTGGCCCGCGTTGAGCAGGCGGGCCCAGGCGACGCCGGGGACGGCCACGTCGAGGTCCGCGTCGGCGAACACGATGAACGGATCGACGCTGCCCAGCTCGAGATTGACCTTCTTCAGGTCGCGGCCCGCCTGGGCGGCAATGTCTCGGCCCGCGGCCACCGAGCCGGTGAAGGCGATCAGATCCACGGCGGGATGCCGCACCAGCGCCTCCCCGGTCTCGGGCCCGCCCGTCACCATGTTCACCACGCCGGGCGGAAGCCCGTCGAAGCAGCGGGCCAGGCGCAGGCTGGAGAGCGGGTTCTGGTGGGGTGGCTTGCAGACGAGCGTGTTCCCGGCGGCCAGCGCGGGCGCCACCTTCCAGCTCATGAGCAGGAGCGGGAAGTTGAACGGCACGATCGCCGCGACCACCCCGAACGGCTCCTTGATCGTGAAGTTGAGCTGATGCGGGGCCACCGGCGGGATCGACGTGCCGTAGCTCCGGCGCCCCACCTCGGCGTAGTAGTCGAAGCAGGCGGCAACCCACTCGATGCAATCCACCGCCTCGATCAGGGGCTTGCCGGTCTCGCGGGCCAGGAGGGTCGAGAGCGCGCGCTCGTCGGCCCGGATCTTTGCTGCCACGGCGCGGAGGAGCGCCGCCTTTTCAACGCCCGGCACCCGCCACCAGGCGGGCTGGCTCTGAGCCGCGGCCTCCACGGCGGCGGCGACGTCCTCGGGGCCGGCCTCGGCGACGAGACCGATCAGTTCGAGGGTGGCGGGATTGCGGATTTCGCGGGTCGCGCGGGCGCGGGCGGGCACCCAGGCGCCGTCGATCAGGACGGGGGCGACGTCGGGCATCGGGAATCCTCGTCAAGGGCGCCCGAGGGGCGCCGGTCGGTCGGGCAGGGGCGATGCAATCTAGCGCCGGCGGGGCGGTCAGCCGGTGCGGGTGAGCGAGAAGCCGACGGCGCGGACGCTCT
>JBBRGH010000075.1:0-10854 GCA_038240915.1 Gemmatimonadales bacterium
CGTGAGCAGGCCGGTTCGGAGGAGCGAGCCGCGCACCTTCGGCTCAAAGACGACGAGGACAACCCAGCCGGCCAGGGCGGCCACCAGCGCTGACGCCGACACCGCCAGCAGGAGCACCACCGCCTGCACCGCCGCCAGCGCCAGCATCCGGCGCGAGCGATGGTACGAGTTCCACAGGAACGCGAGGAACGCGCCGTGCACCATGGCGAGCCCCAGACTGCGGGGCTCGAAGTTGAGGCCGCGCACGCGCCCGACGACTTCCTGGATCGGATACCCGCTCAGGATCTGGTACAGCTGCAGCTGGGTCACCTGCTCCGCCAGCCCTCCCAACGCGGCCAGGCCGGTGCCGGCGAGCAGCAGGCCGATCAGCCGCTCCACCGTCGTCCCCCGCATGATCTGGCGCGCCACGAAGAGCGAGATCCCGAAATCGGCGAGCAGGCGGACCGCATACACCATCACGCGACCCGGCGACGTCTGGGTAAACGGCCGCAGAAACCCCGCGTCCGGCCACGGAAACAGAAAGCCGTAGACCACGCCGAGAATGGCGAGGTAGACGAAACCGAGCAGCAGGATCCGCATCGGGCGGGTGCGCACCAGCTCGTGGAGCCCGAAGCCGCCGAGGGGCGCGAACGGCAGGACCATCAGGCCCACCAGCCGGGCGGCCGGAAGGTTGAGCCCGACCCGGGCGTCGAAGATGTTGACCCCGACGGCCAGGCAGATCCAGGCGAGCAGCAGATCCTCGCGCCGCAGCAGCAGGAGGACCACCGGTACGGCGAGGGAGAAGGCCAGAATCACCAGGCCCCGCCAGTCGGACACCTAGGCGCTCCGCCGGAGCTTCACGGCGCAGAGGATCCAGCGCTTCTCCGTCCCCGTGTTCTCCCACATGCCGTGCCGGAAAAGCCATTGCTCCACCCGGTACACCAGGCCCGCGGGCCGCTCGAACGGCGCCCGCCGCGCTTCGCCGAGGAGCATGACCGACATGGTGTAGGCCAGGCTGTACTGGTGGAACGGGCGGATCTCGAGCAGGTCGAAGCGGCCGGTCCACGCCTCCTGCAGCCGCCCGTACGCGATGGCGTGCTCGTCCGGGCTCGTGCCGGTGTAGCCCTGGCGCTGGGCGGCGCGGATGTCCGGATCGAAGGCGCCGAGCGCGCGGCCCAGGCGGTGCGAGATCGTGAGCAGGGCCCGCCAGCCGAAGTCGAGCGCGCCGAAGGCGACCCGCTTGGCCCGGCTCCGCGGCGGGGTGACCAGCGGCTCGTACAGATAGACGCGACCCCCCGGCTTCACGCTGGCCGTGAGCCGGTCGAAGACGCGATCGAGCTCGTCGTAGCTCAGGTGGTGGAGCAGCGCGCACACGAAGGCGGCATCGTAGCGGGCCTGTCGCCCCGCCCACTCGTCGTTGACGATGTCGCGCTGGAAAAACCGCATCCCGGGCGCGCCTTCGCGCCGCGCCAGGTCCCGGGCGAGCTCGAGCTGGCTGGCCGAGAAATCGATCCCGTCCACCAGCATGCCCCGCCGCGCGAGCGCGTGGGTCCGTGCCCCCGTGCCGCAGCCCACGTCCAGCAAGGTCCCGCCAGGGGTGAACAGGAACTCCTCGTAGTCCCGCTCGTACTCGGTGCGGATGGCGCGGTTCATCGCCGGCGTGAGATTCCACTGCTTGGCCATCACGGCGGCGAACTTGTCCCACCAGAGCAGCTCGGCCTGGCTCGCCATGCTCAGGCTCCGGCCGGCGGCGCGGTGCGAGCGCCGAGCGCGCGACGGGTGACGCCGGTCTCCTGGCGCACGTAGCCGTCGTGCAGCGCGCCGAGGACCAGCAGGGCCTCGGCGCGGCGGCCGCGAAGGGCCGCCTGCCCCGCCCGCACCAGCCGCGACGCGATGGTGAACGCGTGCGCGGCCGCGCGATGTACCGCCGTCGGCCCGTTCCGGCGGATGAAGCGGGCCCGGTTCCGGGTGGTGTAATAGAGGGCGAAAAGGCTTGGCCCCGCCGCGGCGCGCTTCGAGCTGGCCTGGACGTCGTGCAGGACCTCCGAGGAGGGCACGTAACGGATCCGGCCGCCGGCCCGGCGGATGCGCGCGGAGAAATCCGAGTCGTCGTAGTACATGAAGTAGGCTTCGTCCATCAGGCCCACCCGGTCGAACGCGTCGGCGCGCACGAGCAGACAGCAGGTGTTGGCGTAGTCGATCTCGCCGGGCGCGTCGTATTGCCCGTGGTCGGGCTCGTCCGTGCCGCGATCGCGCGACAGTCCGCGCCACCACTCGAATGCGCCGCCGGCCGACCAGATGCGGTCGGGGTGGGCGCGGTAGAGGATCTTGGGGGCCGCGGCCCAGGAACCCTCCCCCGCCGCCTGGAGGGCGCGCTCGAGCTCCGCCAGGGCCGCCGGACGCAGCTCGGCGTCGTTGTTGAGCAGCAGCACCCGGTCCGTCCCTGACGCGCGCACCGCCCGGATGCCGGCGTTATTCCCCGCGGCCACGCCGGCGTTGCGCCCCAGGTCCACGATCGTCACAGCCGGCCAGTGCGAGCGCAGGTGCTCGACCGAGTGGTCGGTCGAGCCGTTGTCCACCACGACCACCAGCGCCGGCGGCGGGGTCTGCGCCGCGACGGCCTCGAGGCAGCTGTCGAGCAGCCGGCGCCCGTTCCAATTCACGATGACCACGCCGGTCACGGCGCCACCTTGAGCAGTCCGCGCGCGGCCAGCTCCTGGGCCGAGGCCCCCGACCGGTCGGTCACCCGCTCCTGCGCGCGGACCCACGGGATCAGCGCGCGGATTCCCTCGGCGAACGACACCGCGGGCGCCAGTCCCCACGCCGCGACCGCGTGGCCGGTGTCGGCCACCGCCGCCCGGACGTCCCCGACGCGGAACTGGCCGCCGACCGTGATCGTCGACTGGGAGCCGGCCGCGTCACGAATCGTTTCCGCCGCCTGCCGGATCGTGGTCCCCACCCCGCTGCCGATGTTGCAGGCGCCGGGCGGCAGATCCGCGCCGGTCCCCGCCCGGACCAGCGCCGTCACCACGTCGTCCACGTGCACGAAGTCGCGGGTGATGTCGCCGTCCTCGTAGAGCACCAGCGGCAGCTCCTGCAGCGCGCGGTTGCAGAAGGTCATCAGCACCCCGGTGTACGGATTCCGGAGCGCCTGCCCGGGGCCGTAGACGTTCTGCAGCCGGAGCACACGGGCTGCGACGCCGGTGGCCGCGGTCAGGCGGTCGAGCAGCTGCTCCTGTGCCAGCTTGGTCCAGCCGTACACCGAGCCCGGCGACGGCGGGCTCGTCTCCGCCGTCGGCACCGGCACGATCGCACCGCCGCAGACCGGGCACGGCGGGTTCCACCCGTGTACCGGATGCCGACCGGCCCGGGCCTGGGGCACGACCCGCCCGTCCCGGGGGCACACGTAGGCGCCCTCGCCGTAGATGGCGCGCGAGGAGGTGAGCACGATCCGCTCGGATGGGCCGCGCCCACCGACCAGAAGGTCGAACGCCGTCGCCAGGGCACCGAGGTTGGTGTCGGTGTACCGGCGCACGCGATACATCGACTGCCCCGTCCCCGTTTCGGCGACGAGCCAGTAGATCACCTCGGCGTCCAGGAGCACCGGACGCAGGGTGGCGGCCCGCCGGGCATCGCCCTTGACGCAGGTGGCAGCCGCGAGGAGCGCTTCGGGGAAGGCGGCCCGCGGCCCATGCACCTGGGGGAGGAGAGTGTCCAGCACGGTGACCGCGTGCCCTTCGACAGCCAGCCGGCGCGCCAGATGCGTGCCGATGAAGCCGGCGCCGCCCACGAGCAGGATGCGGCGCGTCACTCGGCCTTCCGCGCGATCACCTCGAGCTTGTCGCCCACTCCGCAGAGGTCCTGGAGCTTGGCCAGCCACTGCCCGAGCACCAGGAGCGGTTTCAGGCTGAAGATCACGCCCTCCGACGAGCGGCGGCCGGAGCGCCGGTTGAGCACGATCTGCAGCGAGCCCGCGACGCTGCCGAAGTCGCTGTTGGTCGAGACCCGCACGATCTCGAAGCCCGTCTCACGCAGCAGCGCGAGCAGGCCGCGGGTGGAGAAGGTGACGGGGTGCACCGGGGCACCGAGATACCACCAGTAGGGTCCGAACCAGCGGGCGTTCTGACTCTCGTTGGTCGGCACCCCGATGAACAGGGTGCCGCCGGGCTTGAGGACCCGGTGCATGTCGCGGAGGACGTCGCGCGGCCGCGCCACGTGCTCCAGCGAATGATTGGCCCGGACGTAGTCGAAGGCCCCGCTCTCGCAGGCGGCGAGCGACGTCTCCACCCGGAGTCCCTGTCCGCGGGCTACGGCCACCGCGGCCTCGCTCACCTCCACACCGGCGCAGGTCCAGCCCGCCGCCCGCCGCTTGAGCAGGAACTCGCCCGCGCCGCACCCGAAATCGAGCACCCGCCCGGGCGCGGCGAAGGCCGGCTCGCGGGTCTCGAGCGACATGCCGAGCCAGCGTCGGAGCCGGTCGCGCATCGGCCGAACGGCTGCCAGGCGGAAGGCGTAGTACGAGTCGGGTGGGTACATCCCCGCGAGCTCGGCATCCGATGGCATGGGCTCGAGCGCGAAGCTGCCGCAGTCGCCGCAGCGGCGCTCGTACCAGCTCCCGTCGTTGCCGTAGTGCGGATCGCGCGCCCGGAATCCGCCCGCAGTCCGGTCGGAGCCGCACACGGGGCAGCGCGCCACGGCGCGCGAGTCGGACCGCCGTCCGGCGGCCGCGATCTCGGCCCCCGCGCTCACCGACCGCTCCGCGCGAACCCGGCGATCGCCTGCGCCACGCGGACGCCGGCATGGCCGTCGAGTCCTCCCGCCTGCTCCATCCCGATCCGCCGCCGGCCCGCCTCGTGGAGCGATGGATCGGCGAGGTAGGCGTTCACCAGCGCGATGAGCGACTCGAGCGTCTCCGCCACCGGCGCGCCGCCCGACTCCACGATCGGCCGGTAGTGCGTGTAGTCGTATGCCCGCCGGATGGAGCGCTCGTAGGGCAGCCGGCGGTTCCCGTCGAAGCCCACCCCGACCACGGGCGTGCCGCTCAGCGCGGCATCGATCGCGAGCGTCGACGCCACGTTGATGCAGGCGCCGGCGTGCCGGAGCAGGCTCGCGAGCCAGGTCATCTCCTCGGGCTGCAGCGCCCACTGGAGGCCGGAGGTACGCACTTCGGGGACGTCGAGGACGACGTCGCCGGGATACCGCGCCCGGAGGTCGTCGTAGACCGCGCAGGCATCCCCGAACTTGCCGCCGCCCACCGCCTGCGGGTGCAGTCGGACGACGAGCTGCGCGCCGCCCGTGATCCGGCCGTCGTGCACGGCGGCCGCCAGCTGCTCGCCCAGGTCGTGATTGTAGGGAAACAGAAACGGCGAGACCGTGCCGAAGACGATGTACGGCCGCGCCGGATCCAGGCCGAGCCGGCGGCAGACCTCCGCGCGGCTCAGCAGCATCGAGGGGCGCTGGTACACGTCGAAATGGGCGACGCCGGCCACTTCGACGTCCTCGGGCGCGTAGTCGTGCAGCTCGATGGCCTCCTGCCGCATGCGCTCGTTCCAGACCACCAGGCGGTCGGGACGAGCGGCCATGTAGCCCTTCGACGTCAGGTTGTCCCAGCTCAGGACCACGCACAGGCTCGGGATCCCGAGCCGCCGCGCGCAGCGCAGGAGCAAGGCGTCGAGCGGCTCGGTGCCCGGCGTACCGGTCACCAGCAGCGCGGGGGCGGCGGCGCGGAGCACGGGCTCCAGCTCGCGGCCCGAGACGACGGCGGCTTCGAGCCGCATCCACCACTCGCGCAGCGTGCGCGAGCGGCCGACGGTCCGGTTGAGCGCGCGCAGGAAGACGTAGTGCGGCCGGCGGCTGCGCGCGAACTGCTCGTTGAACAGGTTGTAGGTGGCATTGCGGCGCGGGTTGGCCAGGGCGTAGCGGCGGGCGTTGGCGAAGAAGGCCGTGCTCAGGCCGGCCCGGGCGTCCACCTGGCGCAGGGTGACGCCGTCCGCGCGGAAGCTCTGCTGAAAGCCCTCGTCCGCTGCGGCGGGGGAGAGCACGCAGAGCCGGTAGCCCGCCTCGAGCAGCGAGGGCGCGACGTCGGTCTGGAGCAGGTTCCTGGCCTGGAACCCGTGGGTGATCGAGATGGCGATGGTCGCGCCGAGCCCCGGGCCTCCCGAGCCCGGACGATCCGTTCCCGGACCCGTGCGCGAGCCGGCGAGGAAGCTGGTCACCGGGGACGCCGATCGCTCATCGCCTGCCTTCCGAAGGAGTTACGTGGGACCGGCGCCGCGGACGGACGCTGCACCCCGGGGACGGAGGATATTATCTTGTTCCTCTCGAAGGGTCTACCCTCTCCCGGAGGGTATCGACGTCGCGTCCGATCGTGAGGAGACTGTCGTGCCGATCTCTTTCCAGATGTACCTCCGCGACCAGGTGCGCCGGAACCGCGAGCGGCTGTCGCGTCCGCTCCGGATCGCGCGGGGATACCAGGAATTCACCTCCCGGCAGGCGCTGGCCCAGGCCGTGTCGCCGGCGTCCAGCTGGGACGTGGGCGCGCTGTCCGCCGACGGCTATCTCGTCGTGCCCGGCACCCCCGAGCTGGTGCCGGAGCTGGTGGCCGCCGCCCGGGACAAGCTGGCGGGCGCCGCCTCGCTGCCCCAGTCGCGCAACAAGGCGTTTTTCTCCCAGCTGCTCGGCCCGGAGGATCGCGGCCTGGACTCGGTCTTCCTCCGGTTCGCCCTCACCGAGCGGCTGCTGCACACGACGGCCAGGTATCTGGGCGTGGCGCCGTTCCTCGAGTCGGTGGAGCTGCTCTATTCCAAGCCGGTCGAGGGTCCGCCCGCCCAGAGCCAGCAATGGCACAAGGACCGGACCGACCGCCGCATCCTCAAGGTATTCGTCTACATCAACGACGTGACCCCCCGGCATGGGCCATTGAGCCTGCTGCCGCGGTCGCAGTCGGCGCGGGTGCCGGAGTTTCTGTTCCACTACCTGACGGACGAGCAGATGGCGAAGTACGCGGACCTGAGCAAGCTGGTCGCGTTGACGGGATCGTCGGGAAGCACCATCCTGATCGATACCCAGGCCACCTACCACCTCGGCAGCCGCTGCGAGGTGCCGCGGCTGGCCTACGTCGCCTACTTCAGCAGCGGGTTCGGATACCGGGCGCGGGAGTCCGAGTGGGGATCGGTCGCGGCCACGGCGAACGGTTCGCTGTCGCCCCTGCAGCGCTACGCGCTTGGCGCCTCCTAGCGCCGATCCCGCGCGACCGGCACCGGACCCCGGGGTGCCGGGCTTGCTCACGGCGCTGCAGCACTCGCGCACCTTCGCGGGCCGTCGGCTCCGCGGCTTCCTCTTCCGACTCGTCCAGCTGGGCCGCGGCGTCTACATCGAGCCCGGCCTCTCGCTCCTCGGCGCCGCCAACGTGGCGCTGGAGCCGGGGGTGGTCATCCAGCGCCGGGCCGCGATCTACACCCGACCGGGCAGCCGCCTGACCATCGGAGCCGGGACCCGGATCGGCACCGACGTCTGCATTTCGGTGGCGCAGGCCGTCACGCTGGGTCGAGAGGTGCTGCTGGCGCCCCGCTGCTTCCTGTCGGATCACGACCACCACTTCGCCGACACGTCCGTGCCGGTGATGCGCCAGGGTATGAGCACGCCCGGCGCCGTCGTCATCGGCGACGGCAGCTGGCTCGGCATCAACGTCTGCATCCTTCGGGGCGTGGTCCTCGGTCGCCACTGCGTCGTCGCCGCCAACAGCGTGGTCACGACGTCCTTTCCCGACGGCAGCGTGGTCGGAGGATCCCCCGCCCGCCTCCTGCGGACGCTCCCCTCCACCGCCAATCCGTGAACCGGGCCCTCGCCGGGCACCTAGGCACGCTGGCTTCGGGGGTCGCCACCGGACTGGTCATTCGGTTCGTGCAGGGCGCCGCCCTGGCCCGGCTGCTGGGAGTGACCGAGTTTGGCAAGCTGGCGACCGTCGCGGCGCTCATGGCGATCGTGTCCCGCCTGAACGACCTCGGCCTGCCGAGCGCGGTCGCCTATCATTTCCGGCGCGCCCCGGGGGCGTATCACTCGCTCATGCGGGTGATCGCCCTGGACTTCGCCTGGTGCTGCGTCGCGAGCGTCGCGCTTGCCGCCGGCCTGGCGCACACCCCGCTGCCCATCGCCGCGGATCTTCGCGGTGTCCCGCTGCACCAGCTCGTGCTCGCGGGCTACATCGCGTTCAACACCCCGACCTGGATCTTCCCCGGATTCGTCAGCGCCGCCGGCAACTACGGCGCCTACGTCCGGATCACCAATCTCGATGCCGGGCTGCAGGCGGCCTTCGCGATCGGCGCCTGTCTGGCGTTCGGACCGTCGTACCTGCACGTGATCGCGGCGCTCGCGATCGAGCAGGCCCTCATGAGCGCCGTGTATCTCTGGTACCTCCGCCGCTACCGGCGACGCGTCGCCCCGGTGCACCTCCCCGCGCGCGACGCGTTGTCCTACGGGCTGCGACTGCAGTGGGGAGTCGTCATGAAGCTGCTCAGCAGCCGGGCGGATGTGCTGACGGTGGGTGCGCTGGCGGGGCCGGCGCCGGCAGGACTGTACTCGGTGGCCCTCAACCTGCGCGACATCGGGCTCCTCCCGCAGTCGGTCTACGCGGCGCCCTACCAGAACCTGATCATCGACCGCGCGGAGCCCGGCCGGGCATCCGATCGCGAGCCGGTGATGCTCGGACTGGTGCTCCAGGTGGCGCTCTCGATCGCGATGGCGCTCGCGGCCGGGCTGGCGCTGCCGTTCCTGCTGCCCGCGGTGTACGGCCCGGCCTTTCGCGAGGCCGTGGCGCCCGCGGTGGTCCTGTTCGCCAGCGTTGTGTTTCTAGGGCCCGCCGGCCTCTGCTGGATGACGTTCAACGCGAAGGGCCGCCCGGACCTCACCAGCCTGCTGCTCACGGCCGCGGGCATCCTGGGCCCGCTGGTCACGTACCTCCTGCTCGTGTCAGGCCACGGGTTGGTCGCTGTGGCGATGGGTGGGCTGGCGACCGCCGCGCTGACGCTTGGACTCTGCGCGGCCCTGCTCCAGCGGGTGCAGCATTACCGTCGATCGGATGTCAGGGTGGGGCTCCGGGAGGCCGGCGCGCTCTCGGCGCGGCTCGCGGCCACGATCCGGCGGCGGATCGGCCGGCTCAGTCAGGGACGGACGTGAGCGCGCCGAGTGCCGCGAAGTACGTGCGCCGCCACACCGACGCGAGCACCCGGCCGAGTCCCGGCACCGCCCGCAGGCGACGATAGCGCCGAAAGCCCGCGTCGCATCGCTTGAGGTACGTGACGATCCGGCCCGCCAGCGCCGGCCGCCCAGCAGCGACCGGCGCCGGCGACCCTCCCGGCCGGCACACGACGCGGGCGGTCTCGTCGAGCTCCACCACCTCGAGGCCCGCCCGCCCGCAGGCGTCGCGCAGGGTAGCGGCGCAGAAGGTGAAGGTGTGCGCGTTCTGCAGGTAGGACCGGGGGTCGAGGTTCGACCGGTGGAGGCGAAAAATGCCCGGCACCTCGATCAGCAGGCAGGCATCGCCCCGCATGGCACCCGCGAGCATTTGGAGCGCCGCCGCCGGGTCGGGCAGGTGCTCCAGCACGTGCGACAGCAGGATGAGGTCGCCCCCCGGCACCGCCGGCAGCGCCTCGGCGAGCAGACCCCGCCGCATGTCCACGCCGAACGCCTCCCGGCCGATGACCAGATATTCCTCGTCGACATCGTACCCGATGCGGGTCCAGTGGTCGGGCAGCGCGCCCAGATTCCATCCGCCGCCCGCGCCGATCTCCACCACGCAGGTCTCCCCGCCACCGCCGAGCCGAGCCCGCACGTCGCGAATCCACCGCCCGCGCTCGCGGGTAGCGGGGCTGGTCTCGACCGCGCGGGCGTACTGAGGCTTCGGGGCGGCCGTGGGATTGTAGAGCGAGCGGTATTCCCGCTCGTAGAAGTGGCGGTAGCGATCCTCCCGCCAGCGAGGGGTCAGCCGGATCAGACCGCACGCCGCGCAGACGACGTTGCGGCACGGCAGGCCGTGGCGGTCCACCTCGCTCAGGACGCGGTCCGGGCCGGCGGCGCCGCAGGGGCACGACACGGGCTCGTAGTCGCCCGGGGCATCGGTCGCCAGGATGTGGTCGAGCATCGCCCGCTGGGTCCGGGTCAGCGGCGGGACGGGCGCCGTTCGGGCGTAGCCGGGGCCGAGCTCCGGGCCGGCGGTGGAGTCGCCGGCGGTGGGATCGCGGGCGCTCACGGCGAGGCGGCACGCCGCCGGAGCTCGAGCTCCGCCTTCCGGAAGTCCTCTTCGGTGTCGATGCTGACCATCGGCTCGTCGATCACCACGGCCGCGGTCCGCGCCGCCTTGATGGTTCGCTGCTCCAGCAGGCAGGCCCGCGTGAAGGCGTAGGCGACCCCGTTCCGGTGATACACCGGCGAGAGCTGCTGGCGCGCGATGATGCGATCGCCGCCCGGATCGAAGTAGGTCATCGCGCCGTCGCCGTCCACCGAGAGCTGCTTGAGCGGGTGGTACTTGAGGTCGGTCCGCGAGAGCGTCCACACGGCGTCCCAGCCCTCGGCCAGCTTCTCGAGCACGGCGCGGACGTGCTCGGGCCGCCGGAGCGGCGAGGTCGGCTGCAGCATCAGGACCACGTCGTACCGGACGCCGTCGAGCGCCTCGACCGCGGTGAGCGCGTGCACCAGCACCTGGTGGTCGCTCACCAGGTCGCCCGCGAGCGCCTCCGGCCGCACGAACGGCGCCGCCAGGCCGGCGGCCGCCGCCGCGCGGGCGATCTCCGCGTGGTCGGTCGAGACCACCGCCCGATCGATGGCCGGCACCTCGCGGACGATCCGGCCCACGTGGGCGATGAGCGGGATGCCCAGCAG
>JBBRGH010000076.1:0-10817 GCA_038240915.1 Gemmatimonadales bacterium
GAGCAGCAGGGCGACCGCCGCCGACAGGACGCCGAGCGAGAGGTACTCGGCCAACACGATGCGGAAGAGCTGCCTGCGGGTCGCGCCGAGGGTCCGGAGCAGGGCGCCCTCGCGGACCCGCTGGAAGCGGCTGGTCGCGAGCGCGCCGACCAGCACCAGCGTGCCCGTTCCCAGGGTGAACAGTGCCATGAACCGGATGGCGAGCACCACCCGGTCGATCAGCCCCTCGAGCGTCTCCTGCAGCGAGGACAGGTCCACGCTGGTGACGTTGGGCGCCCGCTCGGCGATGCGGCGCTGGAGCACCCCGCGGTCGGCCGCGCGCTCGACCCGCGTGAGCGTGAGGAGCGATTGCGGCGCCGCCTCGAGCGCGCCGGGCGCGAACACGACGAAGAAGTTGGGCTCGAACCGCGCCCAGTCCACCTCGCGCAGGCTGGCGATCCGGGTCGCGAGCGCGACGCCCTGCACGTCCCACACGATCTCGTCGCCGACGCCGACCCCGAGCTCGCGCGCCAGATCACGCTCGACCGAGATCTGGGTCTCGCGCGCGCCGGCCGTGAACCACCGGCCGGCCACCAGCCGCTCGGAGGGCACGAGCGAATCGCGGTAGGTCGAGCGGTACTCGCGCCGGAGCGCCCAGCCGTCTCGCGGCCCCGGCTCGCCGTCGGGCCCGCGCGCGGTGTCCGCGAGCGACTGGGTGACCGGACGGCCCTTGAGCGACTGGATGCGCATCGGCACGATCGGCACGGGGCCCACCGCCCGATACCCGCCCGCGGCCAGCGTCTGCCGCACGGCGGCCAGCTGGTCCGGCTGGATGTCGAACAGCACCAGGTTCGGCCGCTCGGGCCCGCCGGTCACGCGCAGCGTGCGGAGGAGGTTGTACTGCACCAGGAACAGCGTGCCGAGCAGGAAGGCACCGAACCCGATCGCGAGCACGACGGTGAGGGTCTGGTTCGATGGCCGGTGGAGGTTCGCGATGCCTTGCCGCCACACGTAGGGCCAGTCGCCGGGCAGCCAGCGCCGCGCGGCCCGGATCAGAGCCCACGAGGCGCCCCAGAGCACGGCGATGGCGACGGCCACGCCTCCCGAGAAGATCGCCCCCTGGCGCCAGCTTCCGACCTGCAGCGCCGCCAGCGCCACCGCGCTCGCGGCGAGGGCCGCGCCCGCGACGATACGCCATGGGTCGAACCGCCGGCGCGCGGGCTCGACGTCGCGCCGAAGCGCCGCGAGCGGCGGCACGTCCCGCACGGCGAGCAGCGGCAGCGACGCGAACACCAGGGTGACCCAGAGCCCAGTGCCGATGCCGAGCCAGATCGCCCGGAGGGAGAGCACCGGCTCGACCTGCACGGGCAGGAGCCCTGTCATCAGGCCTGGCAGCAGCCGCTGCGCCAGCACGCCCAGCGCGGCGCCGGCCACGCTGCCGCCAAGTCCCATGGCCGCCGCCTCGAGCGCGTAGATCCGGAGCACCCGTCCGGGAGTGGCGCCCAGGCAGCGGAGCACCGCGATGGTGTCGAGCCGCTGGCGGATGAACACGACCACCGCACTCGCCACGCCGATGCCGCCGAGCAGCAGCGCGATGAGCGCCACGAGGCCGAGATAGCCGGTGAGCCGGCCGAGCGCGTCGTTCATGTCCCGCTGGTCGTCGAGCACGGTGCGGACGCGCACCCGCTCGGCCGCCAGGACCGGCCGGAACCGCGCGGCCAGCGCTTGTGGCGACACCGCATTCGGCAGCCGGACAAAGGCCTCGTACTCCGCCCGCGCGCCGAAGCCGAGCAGTTGGGTCGCGGGGAGGTCGCGCGCCGGGATGTAGATCCGCGGGCCGAACGCTGTGCGGACGCCGACGTTGCCCGGCGCGCTGGTCACGACCCCCGTGATCGCGAAGCGCGCCTCGCCCAGGGCGAGGGTGTCGCCCACACGCGCGTTGAGCGCGCTGAGCAGTGCCGGATCCACCACGACACGCCGACCCCGCTGCAGCTGGGTCCAGGCGGACACCGGATCTGTCCGGATCTCACCGTAGAACGGGTAGCGGGGCTCGACCGCCGCCACCTGGACCAGGCGTGTCCCGCTTGTCCGCGGCACGTAGGCCATGCCCGAGAAGCTGGTCTGCCGCGCGACCTCGCCGCCCCGCCGCTCGAGCGTATCGAGCACCGCCTCCGTCGCGCGGGTGAGCGGACGCCGGCTCGTAAGCGCGAGGTCGGCGCCGAGGAGTCCGCGGGCCTGGCCGCGTACGGAGGAGCGGAGGTTGTCGGTGAAGGAGTCGATCGCCACCAGCGCGGCGACGCCGATCGCGATCGAGGCGGTGAGCAGGAGCAGGCGCCTGGGCGACGCGCGAATCTCGCGCGCAGCCATGCGGAGTGCGAACGGGGTCACGCCGGAATGCTCACGCGGCGCTGTCCGCCACGATCGCGCCGTCGGCCAGTCGGATCGTGCGCCGCGCCCGGCCGGCGAGGTCGAGATCGTGCGTGACCAGGACCAAGGTCGTGCCCAGGTCGCGATTGAGCTCGACCATGAGATCGATGATCGTGGCGCCGGTGCGGGCGTCGAGGTTGCCGGTCGGCTCGTCGGCGAAGAGGACGCGGGGCCGCGTGCTGAACGCGCGGGCGAGCGCCACGCGCTGCTGCTCGCCGCCCGAAAGCTGTGCGGGATAGTGGTGCCCGCGGTCGCCGAGACCGACGCGCCCGAGCAGCTCGGTGGCACGGGGGCCGGCGTCCTCACCCCGGAGCTCGAGCGGGACCTGGACGTTTTCACGAGCGGTGAGGGTGGGGATCAGCTGGAACGACTGGAAGACGAATCCGACCTTTTCGCCGCGGACCCGGGCCCGCTGGTCCTCGTCGAGCGCGCCGAGCTCCTCGCCGTCGAGATGCACGGTGCCGCTGCTCGGCCGGTCGAGGCCGGCGAGCAGGCCGAGCAGCGTGGTCTTGCCGCTGCCCGACGGTCCGACGACGGCCACGAACGCGCCCGGGTCCACACCGAACGTGATATCCTTCAGCACGGTGAGCCGGCGTCCGCCGGAGAGATAGGTCTTGGTGAGCGAGGCGCAACGCAGCATGGTCTTAAGGATAGTCCGATGGGGGTGGATCGGTTTGGTGCTGGCCGTGCTGGCCGGCTGCGATCGGGACCCGGCCCCCGCGGCGGCGCCCCCGCCCCCTCCGCCCGATGGGAGCCGTGGACGGGTGGTGTTTCTCGGCACCAGTCTCACCGCCGGGCTCGGCGTGGATCCGTCACAGGCCTATCCGGCCCTGCTCCAGCGGAGCATCGATTCGGCCGGCCTCCGGTTCGTGACCGTCAACGCCGGGGTGAGCGGCGAGACCTCGGCCGGCGCCCGCCGCCG
The DNA here is from genome assembly GCA_038240915.1 of Gemmatimonadales bacterium. Taxonomy (GTDB): domain Bacteria; phylum Gemmatimonadota; class Gemmatimonadetes; order Gemmatimonadales; family GWC2-71-9; genus CAVVWJ01. The sequence continues at coordinate 3,329 of JBBRGH010000076.1, forward strand.
GATCGACTGGCTGCTGCGGGAGCCGGTGGCGGTCCTGGTGATCGAGACCGGGGCCAACGACGGACTTCGCGGATTGGATGTGGATTCGCTGGCAGGGAACATCCAGGCGATCATCGACCGGGCGCGGCAGCAGACGCCGCCACCGCGCATCATCCTGGCGGGCATGCAGGCGCTGCCCAACCTCGGCCTCAGTTATCGCCGGCGCTTCGGGGCAGTCTATCCGGAGGTGGCCAAACGGAACGGACTGCCGCTGGTGCCGTTCCTGCTCGAGGGGGTGGCGGGAGTGGACTCGCTCAACCAGGCCGACATGATGCATCCGACGCCCGCGGGCCAGCGGCGGGTGGCGCAGACGGTGTGGCCGGTGCTCGAAAGGGTCCTGCGGGGCACCGGGTGAACGGCTAGGCGTCGCGAAGCAACTCCGCCAGGGTGTCCACGCAGCGGTCAATTTCGGCGGCGGTGTTGTAGTAGTGGGGCGAGATCCGGATCGCGGAGCGGGCGCCCTTCGCGTCCATGTCGATTACGGCGTCGTCCCGGCCCGGCGAGCTGGTGTTGATCCCGCGGGCCCGGAGCGCGAGCTTGATCTCGGCGCCGGGCCGCGTCCCCGGCTCGGCGGTGACGATGGCGCAGAGCTCGGGCCCGCGGTCGAGGACCCGCACACCGGGCAGATCGGTCAGCCGGGAGCGGGCATAGGCGGCGAGGGCGCGGGCCCGGTCGCGGGCGGTGTCGAGGCCCACCTCGAGCGCATAGCGCGCCGCCGCCCCCAGGCCCAGCACCAGGGCACAGGCGATCTCCCACGACTCGAACCGCCGCGCGTCCGGCGTCAGCTCGAAGCGGTCGGCGTCGGTCCAGGTGGCGCCGTGCATGTCCACCAGGAGCGGGTAGGCCCCGGCTTCGAGCGCACGATCGGCGACGTACAGAAAGCCGATGCCGCGCGGCCCGCGGAGAAACTTGCGGGCGGTGCCGGCCAGGTAGTCGCAGCCGATCGCCGCCACGTCCACCGGGAGCTGCCCCACCGCCTGGCAGGCATCCACCAGGTACGGAATCTCCTCGGCCCGGCAGATCTCGCCGATGGCCGGCACCGCCTGCACCAGCCCGGAATTGGTGGGCACCCAGGTCATCGCCACCAGCGTCGGACGGTACCGGCGGACCAGGGCGCGAACGGCGGACGGATCCACTCCGCCCTCGGCCAGATCGGGCGCGCGCACGATCTCCACGCCGAGGCGACGGGCCAGCGACAGGTACATGATCTGGATGGAGGCGTAATCGGCCCGGCAGGTCACGATGACGTCGCCCGCGGCGAAGTCGAAGGCGCCGAGCGCCTGGGCAAAGGCGGTGGTGGAATTCTGGCCGAAGGCGATGTTCCGGCGGTGGGCACCCAGCAGCCGAGCCATGGCGTCGGCCGCCTCCCCGATAGCCTGGGCACTGGCGTCCGTGGCCTCGTAGCCGCCGAGCTCATCCTCGAGGTCGAGATACGCGTTGACCGCCTGCCGCACTGGCCGGGGTACCATGGCCGCGCCGGCATTGTTCAGGTGGACTCGGCCCTCGCAGCCAGGGGTGTCGGCGCGCCACCGGGTCAGGGCGGGAACATCTGCTGGCGCAATCACTGGGCTCTCCCGGTCTGGCCGGTTCTGGAGGCCCAGGCCTCGAGTTCGAGAAGACCACGGCGCCACTGTTGGTCGAATACTGCTGCGACGCTGTCGCCGTCAGCATCCTCCAAGGCGTTGAGGATCTTCTGGTGCGGCAGGGTGGACAGGCTGAGTCGCCCGGCATCGCGCATGTAGCCCGAGAGATAGCGGCGAGGCACTTGGCGGAGCGACGCGATCAGCTCCAGCAGGCGGCCGTTGGGGCAGGCCTCGAGCAGGACGCGGTGCCAGTCGTCCTCCAGGTCGAGGCAGCGGGCGACGTCGCCCCGGGTGGCCTCGAGCAGGCGATCGATCTGGCGCAGCCGGTCGAGCCGTTCGGGCGTGGGCCGGGGAGCGAGCCGAAGGGCCAGTCCTTCCAGGGCGCCCAGGATGTCACCGGCCTCGCGCAACTCGACCGGGTCGATGGGGCGGACCCGGAAGCCGCGGCCCATGGCCGTGTCGAGCACGCCGTCACGTACCAGCCGGAGCAGAGCCTCGCGAATCGGTGTCCGGCTGACGCCGAGGAGGCCGGCCAGCTCGGCGTCGCGGATGCGAGTGCCGGGGGGGAGGTCGCCGCGGTGGATGCGGGCGAGGATGAGGCGGTGGACCTCGTCGCGAAGCGGGGCGCGTGAGATCATAGCATGCCAGGTTGGAGTGTGATACTCAGTATTCTGTATACAATACGCAATTTGGCATTTCTGACAATACCTTCCATCGAGGAGCCTATGCTCGCCCGTGCCCTGCTCCTGCTCGCCCTGGCTCACACACCGCTCCTCGCCCATGCCCAGTCCGAAGCCGCCCTCCGCGACTACTTCGAGGGGCAGACCGTCACCCTCAAGATCGCGATGCCGGGTAGCGAGGATGGCGTGGATGTCTACCCCGGCGCCGCCAAGCCGCTCGATTTTCCCCGACACGCGTCCCGGCTCAAGCAATACGGCACGGCGCTCCGCGCCGGTGACAAGGCCTTGGTGACCAAGCTCAAGGTCAAGTCGAAACTGATCGAGTTTCAGCTCGACGGCGGCGGGTACGGCACCATGGGCGACGAAACCTCCTCCAACGTGAGCGTGGGCAACGCGCCCAAGACCAAGCGGGAGGAGAATCTCGAGGGCCAGCTCAAGCGCGAAACGGACCCTGCCCGCCGCCGCGAGATCAAGGAGGAGCTCGACGACCTCAAGTCCCGCCGCGAGCGCGAAGATGCCCGCAATCGCGCCGCCGTGGCCGACGCCGAAGAGTCGAGGAAGGCCAACATTCGGCAACGGCGGCTCGAAGGCGGTTCGCGCTTCAACGTACGCTACAAGGACGGCGTTCCCGCCGAGGCCACCACTGCGGAGGCCGTCAAGGACGCGCTGGCCGCCTACGTCGAGTTCGGGGATCGGGTGGTGACTCCTGCCGAGACCGCGCCGGCGCTGCCGGTGGCAGGGTCGCTGCCGGCGGGGAAGCCCGGGCCCGGCGGCCTGCCGGCCAAAGGGATGCTGCAGGCCGACGTCGATCAGCTGCTCGGTCCGCCCCAGCGGACCACCGATCGCATGGAGGGCCGGCTCAAGGTCTCCACCCGGGTGTACCAGACCAAGGCCGGCCAGATCTCGGCCGAGTTCGTCGAAGGCGTACTGATCCGGTTCTCGATGACGTCCAATTGACGCCGCTCCGGCTGCTCGCCTTCGCCGCCTCGGTCCGGCGCGGCTCCTGGAACCGGAAACTGGTGGAACTGGCCGCCGGCCTCGCCCGGGAGGCCGGCGCCGAGGTGGATCTGGCGGAGTTCCGCGAGTTCGACATGCCCCTGTACGATGCCGATCTCCAGGCCTCCTCGGGCATCCCCGCGGGCGCCCTCGAGCTGAGCCGCCGGCTCGGCGCGGCCCACGGCTTCCTGCTGGCCTCACCCGAGTACAACTTCTCGCTGCCGGGCACGATCAAGAACGCGATCGATTGGGTGTCCCGCATCCGCCCCGTGCCGTTCCGCGGCAAGAGCGCGATGCTGCTGGCGGCCTCGAACTCGCAGGTAGGCGGGATCCGGGGGCTCACGCAGCTCAGAATTCCGCTGGAGGGCCTCGGCGTCCTCATCCATCCGGACATGTATGCGCTGCCCTGGGCCGACAAGGCGTTCGGCCCGACCGGCCGGCTCATCGAGGCGGAGCGGCAGGCCCGGCTGGAGGCGATGGTTCGGGGCTACGTGACGGTGGCGCGGAAGCTGGCGGCGGACTAGCGATCGCCACGGTGACGCTGCCGAACCCGGAGTTCACCCGGTCGGCGTAGCGCAGATCGACCAGATGGACCTGCCCGCCGCCCGGCGCGAGCTCGGCGGCGGGAAAGCGGGCCCAGCCGAGGAAGCGGCCGCCCAGCGGCGTCGCACGGGCCACGGCCAGGACCGGATCGTCGCTCCTCGGCCGCGGCACACTCCGGAGCCCCTCCACGTGCGGCCGGGCGAACCAGCGGAAGGTTCCCACCCGATAGCGATCGCCCTGCGCGGCGACGACCTGGCGCACCAGCGGGGTGAACGGCCGCGGCGCCACCATCAGACGGTCAATCGGGCCCCCGCCGAGCGCCTCGAGTTCCCGCCGCACGATCGCGCGCGCCGCCAGCCCCGACCCTGCCATCGCCACTACGTAGACCAGGCCGGCCGCGAGCGCGATGCGCGGGGGGCGCCCGCCCGGCGCCTTGACGCCGCGGACGCTCCGACCGCCCTGGCTGGCCAGTACCCCCACGCCGAGCGCCAGCCAGAGCCAGGGATCCACGATGAAGAGGGTGTCGCCGTAGAACCAGTCGCCCCGGAGCGGCATCAGCCAGCGGACGCCGTAGCTGTTGAGGGTGTCGAGGATGGGATGGGTCAGGATGGCCACCGCCGCGAGCAGTAGCACCTGGCGTGGCGCCACGCCGGAGGGGAGCACCGCCCGCCCCATGCGGCGCACGATCCGATCGAAGGCCACGATGGCCACGGTGAGCAGGAACGGCAGCACGATGAGCGCGGGAATGCCGTGGGTCCAGCCGCGACGGAAGGCGAGGTCCGCGGCTGGCCCCTCGAGGTAGGCAAGCACGTCGATGTCGGGCAGGTTGGCGCCGATGAGCAGCGTCGCGGTCCCGAGGGCGGTACGCTGCCCGAGACCGCTCCGCGCCAGCGCAGCGCCGACCAGCGTGTGGCAGACGGGGTCTATGCCAGCCTCGCGTCGAGCTCCATCGCCACGTTGTCCTTGAGTGCCTGAGACACGGGGCAGCCGTCCTTGGCCTTCTCGGCAGCGGCCTTGAAGCCCGCGTCGTCGAGGCCGGGCACCTGGCCCCGCACCTCCAGCCGCATCTTGGTGATCCGGAACCCGTCACCGGCCTTCTCGATGGTGCAGGCGGCGCTGGTGCTGATCCGGGTCGCGGGGGTCTTGGCCGCGTCGAGCCCGGCGGCGAGCGCCATGCTGAGACAGGCCGCGTGCGCGGCCGCGATCAGCTCCTCGGGATTGGTGCCTTTTTCCCCCTCGAAGCGGGTCCGGAACGAGTAATCGCCGCTGAAAGCGCCGGAGCCGGCGGTGAAGTGGCCGCGGCCGGTGCGCAGCACGCCTTCCCACACGGCGCTGGCAGTACTGGTGGTCAAGAGAACGCCTCCTGAGAAAAGTCGCGCCCGCTCATCCCCCCAGCCGGTAGTTGAAGCCGAGCGCAAGACGGAACGGGCTGGTGTGGTTGACGAACGTCCAGCGGAACTCGGCGAAGCCCTTGAGCTGCTCGCTCGGGGCCGCCGTGGTAAGCCCGAAGAACAGGTTGTACCCCGTCTTGGTATCCCCGCCACCCGGATGGGCGAAAGCGATGCCGCCCCCGCCATAGAGGCCGCCGCCTTGGCCCAGGTGGATGGCCGCGTCGCCGTTGGCCTGCCAGCCGGTACTGCCGCCGCGGGGGAAGAACAGGTCGCCGCTGGGCCGGAGCTCGAGGTTGCCGCCGAACGGCACGCTCACCTGCCCGCCCACGCTCCAGGCGTGGTTCTCGAAGTCGCGGCCCACCCGGGGGCCGATCGCGATCGGCCCCCGGAACAGTCCGCTGAGCCCGCCGACGCCGCCCCGACGCTGCGCCGCCGCGGGAGAGGGTAGCAGGAGGACGAGCAGGACCAGCGCCGCGGTACCGCGCCAGAGAGGCATCAGGATCCCGGGTGTGCGTAAGCGGGCGGGCGGGCGGTTGAAGAGTAGTCGCGGGCGGCCGCGAGCGTCAGGAGGCCGGCCGCGGGTTGCCGTCGGCGTCCACCAGGTGGATCTCGCCGAGATCGAGCGAACGGATCGCGGGCTCGATCCGGGCCCGGTCGCCCACGATGACCCAGACGAGGTGGTCGGGCAGCACCACCTGCCCGGCGGCGGCCGTCACGCTGGCGGGCGTCTGCGCCCGCACCTTGTCCGCGTAGGTGTCGAAGTAGCGGTCGTCGAGCCCGAAGGCCACGATCTCGCCGATGGTTCCGGCCACCGCATCGTTCGTCTCCCACGACCCTGGCAGCGTCAGCGTGAGCGAGGCCTTGGCCCGGTCGAGCTCGGCCGGCTGGATCGGCCGGCCGCCCACGATGTCGCGCAGCTCCTTCTGCACCTCGACGATCGACTCCTTCGTCTTGTCGGTCTGCACCGGCGCGTAGACGATGAACGGCCGGGGCCCGCGGGCATCGCGAATGAAGCTGCCGGCGCCATACGACCAGTGCTTGTCCTCCCGCAGGTTCATGTTGAGCCGGGAACCGAAGTCGCTGCCGAGCACACCGTTCATCGCCTCGATTGCCGGCTCGGTGGGGTTGGCCTTGGGCGGCGCGGGATTGCCGACCGTGAGCACGGTCTGCTCGGACCCCGGGCGGTCGAGCAGGTAGACCTGTGGCTTCGCCGCCGGCGTCACCGCGGCGATGTTCTTCGCCGGCACCTCCCCCGCCCGCCAGCCGGCGAAAAGCCGCTCCAGCCGGGGCTTGATCTCGGCCATCGTGGTGGCGCCGACCACCACCAGGGTGGCGTGATTGGGCTTGAACCAGGTCCGGTGGAACTTGAGCAGATCGTCCCGGGTGATCTTCGCCGTGGAGGCCTCGGTGCCCGAGCCGGTCCACGGGTTGGCGTAGGCATGTCCATCGCCGTAGACCACCCGGGGGAAGACGCGGAGCGCCATGCCAATCGGATCGGCCTTCTCGCGCTGGATCTGGACCAGGCGCTGCTTCTTGAGCCGCGCGAAGTCCGCCGGCGGAAACGCCGGATGGAGGATCACGTCGGCGTAGAGCGCCAGCGCGGGGTCGAGCTGTTCCCGCAGGGTCTCGAGCGACACGCTCGACACGTCCAGCCGGGACGACGCGCCGAGGGTGGCGCCGAGATCCGCCAGACGGTCGCTGATCTGGATCGCCGAGCGAGTGGCGGTGCCCTCATCGAGCATGCTCATCGCCAAGCTGGCGGTGCCCGGCTGGGCGAACTGGTCGGACGCGAACCCCGCGTCGAGCAGCAGATCGAACCGCACCACCGGGATCGCCCGCCGCTCGGCCAGCACGATCCGGAGTCCATTGGCCAGCGTGTCGCGAGCCAGAGCGGGGAATTCGGCCGCCGGGGGTGTCCCCGGTGTGGGAAGCACCGAACGGTCGACTCCCCCCGGCGCCACGGCGTATTCGGGGAAGGGCTGGACCTCGAGCGTGTAGACACCATCGGAGAGCCAGCGCACCGCGGCACCCCGCACCTGCGCGGTGGTGGCGGCGGCGATCCGGTCGAGCCGCGTCCGGTACAGGTCCGGCCGTCCCGCGAACACCTCCCCCTTGGCCAGCACGTCCGACTTGCCGCCGAACCCGCCAATCCGCTCCACTCCGCGGATGAATCCAGCCCGGGTGAGCGTCTTGGCACGCTGAAGTTCCGCGGCGGTGGGCCCGGCGGCGAGCAGGCGGGCGAGCTCCTGGGTGATCG
>JBBRGH010000077.1:0-10767 GCA_038240915.1 Gemmatimonadales bacterium
CCAGAAACGCCTCCTGGACCACGTCTTCCGCATCCTCCCGGTGACCGAGCACCCGGTAGGCCACTGCGAACGCCGGGCGCATGTACCGGCGCACGAGCAGGTCGAAGGCCGCCGTATCTCCGGCCTGCACCCGCTGGATCGCAGTGGCCTCCTCGGCGCTCGGGGGGGCCGCCGGCCCGGCGGAGGGCCCCGGCTCGGCGGTCTCGGGGCCGCTCACGGCCGGTCGGGACTCGCTCGGCGTCAGAGCCAGGGTAGCGTCGGGCGTGGGATGTCCTTGAGCTTTCAGAAGACGTCTTCCAGGTCGTCGGGGCAGTATACAGCCGGGCCCGGCCCCGCGTTGGCCCGCCCCTGCCCCAACGCGGCCGGGGCAGTGGGTGTACCCAACCGCAACGAGAGCCCACGGTAGCCGGGGCGGCACTCCAATGCAGTGGTCGGGCGCACCTCGCGTCCCGGTCGGGGTCCCGGCGCCGTTCTCCCGGCCCCTGTCCGCGTGCGCCGCCGGGGCCGTTCGGCGAATCTGTGGTTCGACCCTCTCCGGGCTATCTTCCGCCATCGACCCTGACCCCGGGATCGCATGAACCGCGTGACGCCGATCATCCTGCTGACCGCCCTCGCCGTGTGCCCGCTCCGGGCCCAGGACCGGGTAGTGACCCTGGCCGACGCGATCCACCGGGCCGAGCGGACCCAGCCCGGGATGGTCCAGGCGCAAGCGGAGGTCCGGACGGCCGCAGCCCAGCGCCGGAATGCCTGGGGCAACTTTCTGCCTTCCCTGTCCGCCAGCTCCTCGGCCAGTGAGTTCTTCTCCGAGGGTGCCTCCCGGGTCGATCCGGTCACCGGCCAGCTCACGTCGGGCAACGGCACCAATCGAAGCGTCAGCACCTCCCTCAGTGCCAGCGTGGATCTCTTCACCGGCTTCCGCCGCGGGGCCGAGCTTCAGGCGGCCAAGGCCGGGCAGGCGCAGGCCGATGCCTCGCTCATCGATACCCGATTCCAGCAGGCGCTCGCGACCACCAACGTCTTCTTCGATGCCCTGAGCGCCAACCAGCTGCTGAGCGTGCGCCAGGCCAGCGTGCGCCGGGCCGAGGAACAGCTCAAGGTGTCGGTCTCCAAGCTTCACGCCGGATCGGCGACGCGCTCCGACTCGCTCCGGTCGTTGGTCACGCTGGGCACCGCCCAGCTCAACCTGATCCAGACCCAGACCGATCTGGCGATCGCGGAAGCCGGCCTCGCGCGGCAGATCGGTGAGGTGGGCCGGGTCCGGGCCGCCGACGACTCCAGCTTCCACCAGGTGCTCGCGGCGCTCGACACAGTCGGCCTCCGGACCGAGGCCGAGCGCCGCTCCCCCCGGATCCAGAACGCGCTCGCCTCCGCCACCGTCGCCAGCGCCAACGTGCGCGCCTCCCGCTCCGCCTACTGGCCCAGCCTGACGCTGGGGGCCAATACCGGCTGGAACGCCAGCGGCAACAACGACTACGCGTTTCTCAACCAGCGGGCGGTCAGCCTGCAGCTCAGCTGGCAGCTGTTCAACCGGTTCGATCGCGAGCTCGCCATCGCGCAGCGGGAAGGGTCGTACGACGTCGCCAAGGCCACTGCCGAGGACGAGCGGCGGGCGGTGCAGGCCGACCTCACCGCCCGGCTGGCCGAGCTGGACGCGGCCCGCTCGAAGATCGACATCACCGTCACCAGTGTCGCCGCCGCCACCGAGGATCTCCGGGTCCAGCAGGAGCGCTACCGGCTCGGCGCCTCGACGATCGTGGACGTGCTGACCTCCCAGGAAGCCCTCAACCAGGCGGAGGTGGACGTGGTGAATGCCCGGTTCGACTTTCTCCGCGCCAAGGCGCAGCTCGATGCGCTGATCGGACGGACCCTGTGACCGCCAGGGTGGACGACACCGCCGAACGGAGGGCGACGATGCCGCCGGACGTCCCCCGGGACGCCGTCATCGTCACCCGCAATCTTCAGCGCGACTACGACATGGGCGGGGAGATCGTGCACGCCCTCCGGGGCGCGGACCTGACCATCCGGAAGAACGAGTTCGTGGCCATCATGGGCCCCTCGGGCTCGGGCAAGTCCACGCTGATGAACCTGATCGGCTGCCTCGACAGCCCGACCGGCGGCGAGTACTGGCTCAACGGCCATCGGGTCTCCGAGCTGGGCGATGACGAGCTGGCCCGGATCCGCAACAAGGAGATCGGCTTCGTGTTCCAGACCTTCAACCTGTTGCCCCGGGCCTCGGCGCTGCACAACGTCGAGCTGCCGCTGGTCTACGCCGGACTCGGCGGGCGCGAGCGGCGCGAGCTGGCCACCGATGCGCTCAGCCGAGTGGGACTGGGGGACCGGATGCAGCACCGGCCCAACGAGCTGTCGGGTGGCCAGCGTCAGCGGGTGGCCATCGCCCGGGCGCTGGTGAACACGCCCAGCATTCTCCTGGCCGACGAACCGACCGGCAACCTCGACAGCGCCACGAGCGAGGAGATCCTGGCCTTGTTCGAAGCCCTGTACCGGGATGGTCAGACGATCCTGCTGGTGACCCACGAAGCCGACATCGCCGCCCACGCGCGGCGCCAGGTGCACCTCAAGGATGGACGAGTGGAGCGCGACTTCGCCACGGAGGAACGGCGATGAACCGGATCGGACACGCCGGCAGCGTGGCCGCAACGCTGCTCCTCGTCGCCGGGTGCAAGAAGGATGCGGCGCCCGTGGTGTACCGCGCGGTGCCGGTGGAACAGCGCGACATCGTCGTCTCCGCCCAGGCCGCCGGCGCCATCCAGCCCGACACCACCGTGGAGGTGAAGTCGAAGGCTTCGGGCGAGGTGCTCCAGCTCAACGCGGAGACCGGGCAGCTGGTCAAGCGCGGCGCGCCGCTGGTGCACATCGACCCCCGCAACGCCCGCAACACCCTGGCCCAGGCCCAGGCCGACCTCGACGTGGCCCAGGCCAAGCTCACCAACGCCACCAGCCAGAAGCGGCGGGCCGACGAGCTGTTCAAGACCCAGTCCATCACCGAACAGGAGCACGAGCAGGCCCTGCTCGACTACGCCGACGCCAGCGCCCAGGTGGTCCGCTCCCGGGTGGCGGTGGACAACGCTCGGATCCAGCTCGAGGATACCGACGTACGGGCGCCGATCACCGGCACCATCATCGCGAAGACCGTCGAACGGGGCACCGTCATCGCCTCGGCGACGTCCAACGTGAGCGGCGGCACCACCCTGCTCCAGATGGCGGACCTCAATCTGGTGCAGGTGCGGACGCTGGTGGACGAGACCGACATCGGCAAGGTCCAGCCGGGCCAGCACGCCACCATCACCGTGGACGCGTTTCCAAACCGCCCGTTCGAGGGGACGGTCCTCAAGGTCGAGCCCCAGGCGCAGACGGAGCAGAACGTCACCGTGTTCCCGGTTCTGGTCCGGATTCAGAACCAGGAGGGCCTGCTCCGGCCCGGGATGAACACCGAGGTCGAGATCCACATCGGCAGCCGGGAGGGCGTGGCGGCCGTGCCCAACGCCGCCCTTCGGACCCAGCGCGACGTGGCCTCGGCGGCCCAGGTGCTGGGCCTTTCGACCGAGGAGGTGCAGCGGCAGCTGGCGGCTTCGGCCGCGGGCGCCAGCAGCGCCGGGGCCACGCCGCGGGCGACAGCCGGCGGGACGCCCGGCGCCGGCCGCCGAGCCCGCGGCACCGACGCGTCGGGCGGACGCTACATCGTGTTCGCCAAGCGGAACGGCGTCCCCACCCCGGTCTGGATCCGCACCGGGCTCACCGACCTGGATTACAGCGAGGTGCTCAGCGGACTCGAGACGGGGGATTCGGTCTACGTGCTGCCGAGCGCGAGCCTGGTGCAGTCCCAGCAGGACATGCAGCGCCGGGCCAATCAAATCACCGGCGGCGGCGGCGTGCCCGGCATGCGGCAACAGACCACCACCGGCGCCGGCACGTCCGGCGGCCCGCCCGCACCCGCGGGACGGTAGCGATGCTCCTCGGAGAGACCGTTGCCGTCGCGCTGTCCTCGATCCGGTCGAACGCGCTACGCTCGATCCTGACGATGCTGGGCATCATCATCGGCGTGGGCGCGGTGATCACCATGGTGGCGCTGGGAACCGGCGCGCAGAAGGCGGTCGAGGCGCGGATCGCCGCCCTGGGCGCCAACGTCTTCACCGTGTTCGCCGGCCAGGGGCGGAGCGGCGCCATCATGATCACCGACCGCACCGTCCTCAGCACCGACGACTACACGGCGCTGGTCCGCCACGCCACCCTGCTCAAGGCCGTGGTGCCAGAGGCGCAATCCTCCCAGCAGGTGGTGTTCGGCAACCAGAACCGGAATCTCCAGATCATCGGCACCACCGCCAACTATACCGATGTCCGGAACTACACCATCCCCTACGGCCGGATGTTCAGCACCGGCGACGACGCCGCCCGCCAGCGCTACGCGGTGCTCGGCTCCGCCGTCCCCGAGCTGTTCGGCGGCAATCCCGCGGCCATGATCCACCAGACCATCCTGATCCGCGGCATTCCGTTCGAGATTCTTGGCGTCCTCAGCACCAAGGGGGCGTCCGGCGGGTTCCAGAACCCCGACGAGCAGATCCTCATCCCCCTGCAGACGGCGCAGTACCGCGTCTTCGGCAGCAAGCGGCTCCGATCGATGTCGATCCAGGTGGACGACGGAGTCCCCATCGAGCAGGGCATGGTGGACCTGGAACAGGTCCTCCGCCGGGAGCACCACATCCGGCCGGGAGGCGACAACGACTTCACCATTCGCAACCAGCAGGACATCCTCCAGACCCAGCAGCAGGCGACCCAGGTGTTCACCACCCTGCTCGCGAGCATCGCGGCGGTGAGCCTGGTGGTCGGAGGAATCGGGATCATGAACATCATGCTGGTCTCGGTCACCGAGCGGACCCGCGAGATCGGCGTCCGGAAGGCGCTCGGCGCCACCCGCGCCAACATCCTGCTCCAGTTCATGATCGAGGCCCTCACCCTGTGCATCCTGGGCGGGGCCGTCGGCGTGCTGCTCGGGGTCGGGACCACGATGGTGCTCGCCCGCGTCATGCAGTGGAACACGTTGATCTCACCCATGGCCGTGGTCGTGGCCTTCGGTTTCAGCGCCCTGATCGGACTCTTCTTCGGCATCTGGCCCGCCCGCCGGGCCGCCCGGCTCGATCCCATCGTCGCCCTCCGGTACGAGTAGCCCCTCGAGCCACATGGCCGCAGCCGACGTTGTGGTCCTGGGTGCCGGCATGGCCGGCCTCGCGGCCGCCGAGCGGCTGGCCGCCGCCGGCTGCCGTGTCGTGGTGCTCGAAGCACGGGACCGGATCGGCGGACGAATTCACACCGTGGACGATCCCGGCCTCCACTATCCCGTCGAGCTGGGCCCCGAGTTCGTGCATGGCCGGCCGCCGGAGCTGGTGGGCCTGATCGAGGAGCTCGGGCTCACCCTCGAAGCCGTCCCGGAGCGGGCCCGGCCGCCGGACCTGATCGGTAGCCGGCCGCTGCCGGACATCCGGACATCCCTGGAGACGCTCCTCCACGCCTCGGCCACCGGTCCGGACCAGCCGGTAGCCGAGCTGATCCGCGAGCACGGCGCTCTCCTTGCCCGCCCGGGCGAGTTGGAGGGCGTGACCCACTACATCGAAACCTTCCACGCGGCCGAGCTCGACCGGATGGGTACCCGGGCCCTGGCGGAGAACGAGTCGGCCGAGGACGACGGCGACGATACGATCCACCGGGTCCGCGAGGGATACGGCGCGGTGGTGCGACGGATGACCGAGCGGTGGGATGCCGAGCGCATCGAGCTCCGGCTCGGCGCGGCCGCCACCGCGATCGCCTGGCGGGCCGGGGAGGTTCGGATATCGGTCGCCGGCGCCGGCGTCGTTTCGACCGAGGTTCGTGCCGCCCGCGCGGTGGTGGCGCTGCCGCTCCCGGTGCTCAACCGTCTGGCCGGCGTCGGTGCCGCCCCAGGTATCGATCCGCTGCCGCCCGGATGGTCCTCGAGTCTCGCGGCCCTCCACATGGGCGCGGCGCACCGGGTCGTCCTGGGGTTCGACAGCCCGTGGTGGGCCGCCAAGGGCGCGGCCGGTCCGGGCTTCATTCGCGGCGGTCAGGAACCATTCCCGGTCTGGTGGACCGCCCTGCCGTCCCGGGCCCCGATCCTCACCGGGTGGGTTGGTGGCCCTCTCGCCGTGGCCCTCAGCGGCCGCGGCGACGACGTCCTGCTTCGGGCGGCCCTCGACTCGGTCGCCTCGATCTTCGGCCGAGATCCCGCCGAGTTGCGGTCGCGCTCGCGCCTGGCGTATGTCCACGACTGGTCGGCCGATCCTTGGGCGGGCGGCGCGTACAGCTACGGCGGCGTCGGCGCGATCGCCGCGCGGCGGACGCTCACCGAGCCGATCGAGGACACGCTGTTCCTGGCCGGGGAGGCCGTGGCCGAGGCGGGCAACAACGCGACGGTCCACGGCGCCCTGGGATCCGGGCGCCGGGCGGCGGCCCGGGTGCTGGGCGCGGGCTGATCCAGCGCCGGATGGGTGATCCGGCGGTTGGGCCAACCGGTTCGCCGCTTCCTGCAGGAAACCGGGGGTCCGCCGGCGGCGTTCCACATTAGATTGTCGGAGCCCCCCGCACCGAGGTCCCCGCATGACCGCCGGACCACCGCTGGTGAAGCGGCACCATGGCATCGTCCGCCTGGCCCACTGGGTCAACGCCGTCGTGCTCCTCGGCATGATCGGCAGCGGGCTGCAGATCTACATGGCCTTCCGGCACTTCGGACCCCGGGGCGAGCCCTACCCCAATCCGTTCGATGGCGGTTCGCTGCCGGTCTGGTCCCGGCTCGGCGGGTGGCTCGCCGGGGGACTGCTCTGGCACTTCGCGCTCGCGTGGCCGTTCGTGATCACCGGGCTCGTCTACCTCGGCTTCCTGGCCTGGTCAGGCGAGTGGCGCTCCCTGCTGTTTCGGCCGCGCGACATTGCGCCCGCCATCCAGATGCAGCTCTACTACCTCCGCCTCCGCCGGGACCACCCGCCGCAGGGCAAGCATAACGCGCTCCAGAAGGCCGCCTACACTTTCAGCCTGCTGCTCGGCGCCCTCTCCACCCTGACCGGCTTTGCCATCTACAAGCCGGTGCAGTTCGCCTGGCTGACCTCGCTAGTCGGTGGCTACGAGCTGGCCCGCTACTGGCACTTCTGGACCGTGTGGATCTTCGTCGCCTTCACCCTCCTGCACGTGGCGCTGGTGTTCCTGGTGGACCCCGCCTCGCTCCGGGCGATGATCACCGGCTGGTATCGAGGGAGGTTTCCGAGCCATGGCTGAGGGGACGGGACTGAGTCGGCGGGACTTCATGCGGCTGGGCCTGGTGGCGCCCACCGCCGTGGCGGCGGCCTGCGGCTGGGACGGCGGGCCTCTGCTCGAGCCGCGCCTCCGCACGATCAGCCGGCTGAACGACTGGGTCGGCGAGAAGATCCTGCTCTCGCCCACGAGGCTGGCCCGGCAGTATCCGGTCGGTGCCCGGACGCCCGACTCCCGCTTCCCGGGCTACTCGATCGCCCTCAACCGGACCGGCGCCTATCCGATGCCGGCGGACGACTGGGCGCTGCAGGTGGGCGGGCTGGCGCGGAAGTCCGTTCGACTCACCCGGACCATGCTGGAAGCGCTGCCGCGGGTGACCTACACGGTCAAACATCATTGCGTCGAGGGATGGACCGCCATCGCCAGCTGGACCGGGGTTCCGGTGTCGGCCGTGGCGGCCCTGGTCGAGCCGACCGCCGAAGCGCGCTACCTCCGGTTCGACTCCTTCGACGAGCGGTACTCGAACGGCTGGGACCTGGCGAGCGCGATGCACGCGCAGACCATCCTGGCCTACGCGTACAACGACCGGCCGCTGATGGCGGAGCACGGCGCGCCGCTCCGGGTCTACTCCCCCATCAAGCTCGGCTACAAGCTGACCAAGTACCTCACCGCCATGACGTTCACTCGGGAGCGGCCGGGCGGCTACTGGGAGGACCAGGGCTACCCCTGGCTCGGCGGCCTCTAGCTCAGTCGAGCGACTCCGCCTCGACCGATACGTCCGCCGTACCGTCCGGCAGATAGGTCACCACCACCCGCCAGGGCCGGCAGCAGACCTGGCAGTCCTCGGTGTATTCCTGGCGGCGACCGCTGCCGGGATCGAGCCCGATCTCGTTGACTTCGCCGCAGTAGGGGCAGAGGATGGTGGCCTCGGTTTCCACCGTGCCGTCCCCGGCGGGAAACTCCTCGTCCAGCTCCTCTTCGTCGTCGGTCATCTGCCTTCCGGTGTCTGAGTGTCCGCGGCCGGTTGGGCCGGGTATATTCCGCAACATTCACTCCCCGCGTCCGTGGTTCCAGCGTCCGGTCCGACCCGGACTTCTCGTGCCGCTCGCCCTGACCGCCGGCCTCCTGGCGGCTCGCGCGGCCGCCGCGCCGTCGCTCGCCGATCCGCTCGGCGCCCCGCTCCCGCCGTCGCTCCACCTGTCATACCCGCTGCTCTACGTCCTCTGCGCGCCGCTGTTCTCGCTCTGGGACGGCGTCTCCATGCTCAGCATGACCCGGCTGCAGGGGTTTCTCCTGGGGACGGCGCTCCTGTATGCCGGATGGCGCTGCTGCCGGGCGCTCTGGCACCGCCTTGCCTGGAGCGCGGGCCCCCCGCGGCAGTCGCCGATCAGACGCGAGCTGGTCCTCCTTCTCGGCGCGGTCGCGGGCCTGGCCCTGTTCGTGGGGCTGGGCCTGCTGTGGCACCGGCCGATGGCCGCACTGGCCGGGGCCGGGCCGGACGTGGTGGTGTTCGATATGCACAGCCACAGCAACGTCTCGCACGACGTGACCGGCACCCTGATGCGCGGCTTCGACACCGACGCCAACCTGCGCTGGCACCGGCGCGCGGGATTCGACGCGGCGTTCCTCACGGACCATAACACGGTGGCCGGCCTGGGGCCCCACGCGGGGCCGCCGATCCTCTGCCCGGGCATCGAGGTGAGCGCGTGGAAGGCACACGTCGTGCTCCTGGGCGACACCGCCCCGGTGGACCAGCGGCGGTACAACTCCTCGCTCGACGCCCTCCGCGGCCTGCTCCACGACGGCGACTCGGCCTACGGCGCGCTCAGCGTGCTCTCCCTGCCGGAATACGAGCGCAACCACCGCGATCGGCTGGACAGCCTGCTGGCCGCCGGCGCCAACGGGCTCGAGATCGTGAACGCCTCGCCCAAGGCCAATGAGATGTCCCGGGTCCGCCGCGACTCGGTGGTGGCCCTGGCGCGCGGCGCCAACCGTTTCGTCGTGGGCGCCAGCGACAGTCACGGCTGGGGCGCCACGAGCATGGTCTGGAACCTCATGGTCCTGCCGGGCTGGCGGCAGTCGCCGGCAGCGGTGTGCGGCCGGCTGCTCGAGGGCCTGCGGCGCGGGTTCGGCACCTCGCAGATCGTCGAGCGCCACCGGCTCCGGGCCGACAGCGGCTGGCCCCGCTGGCTCACCCCGATCGGCGTGGTCTGGGAGACTTGGCGCGGCATGGACTGGACCCTCACCGCGGGCTGGCTCGGGTGGGTGTGGCTCGCCTGGGGCGTGCTGCGCCGGGGAAAGGCCCTCCGCGCCGGCAACAGGCTGGCCTGACGACGATGACTCCAGCAACGGACCGATCATGATCCGCGCACGCATTCTCGGCACCGGGTTCGTGGTGCCCGACCGCGTCGTGACCAATGACGATCTCTCGCGGCTGATGGACACGAGCGACGAGTGGATCCGGACCCGGACCGGCATCCAGGAGCGGCGCTGGGTGCGGGAGGGCGAGACCGGCGCCGCCCTCGCCCACGCGGCCACGCTCCGGACACTGGAGGCGGCGGGTCTGGAACCGGGCGACGTCGACCTCATCGTCTACGCCACCTCGACGCCCGACCACTTCGCCCCCGGCAACGGCGTGTACCTCCAGCGGCTCCTCGGCGTCCCCGCGATCCCCTCGATCGACATCCGGAACCAGTGCAGCGGCTTCGTCTACGCGTTGAGCATCGCCGACGCGTTCATCCGCTGCGGCCAGTATCGTCACGTGCTGGTGGTGGGTGCCGAGGTGCAGTCCACGGCGATGGATGTGACCACCCGGGGCCGCAACACCGCGGTCCTGTTCGCCGACGGTGCCGGCGCCGCCCTGCTCGGGCCGGCCGAGGACGGACGCGGCATCCTCGCGTTCGACCTGCACGGCGACGGCACCCAGGCCGAAAAGCTGTGGGTAGATGCCCCGGGCGCGATGTACCACCCGCGCATCTCGCCGGGCCAGCTCGAGCAGGGGCGCCATTTTCTGGAGATGGACGGCAAGGAGGTGTTCCGCCACGCCGTGGTGCGCATGCCCGAATCGGTCCGGGCCGTCCTCGCCACCACCGGCCACACGACCGCGGACCTGAAGCTCCTGGTGGCGCACCAGGCCAACCTCCGTATCGGGGAGATGATGCAGAAGAACCTGGGGCTGCGGGACGACCAGATTTACAACAACATCATGTGGTACGGCAACACCACCTCGGCCACCATCCCGATCGCGCTCGACGAATGCGTCCGGGCGGGCCGGATCCGCGAGGGCGACCTGGTGGCGCTGACGGCATTCGGGTCCGGATTTCTCTGGGGGAGCGCGCTGCTGCGGTGGTAGCGCCGGGCGACTTGTGGAGGGGCCGGCCGCCTCCAGCGTCAGGGGGTGCCGGCCGCCTCCAGCGTCAGGCGGCGGCGGCACTGCTCGCAATCGAGGGCGCGCGGCAGCCGGAAGCGGCCCATCAGGGGGAACCGCTGCTCCGC
>JBBRGH010000078.1:0-10761 GCA_038240915.1 Gemmatimonadales bacterium
TGGCGCCGGACATGGGCGACGCCGCGCATCGGACCCTGGGTCTCCGTGCGCCGCTCGAGCTGGGCCCGTTCCGGATCGAGGCCTGCCCCACCAGCCACGACGCCGCCGATCCGGTGGCGCTGGCCCTGCGGACCGGCGACGGGGAAGGCGTGGGCGTGGCCTACGATCTGGGGCGCCCAACCGCCGCCGTGCGCTATCTGCTCCGGAATCTCACGGCGCTGGTGGTCGAGGCCAATCACGACGAGGTCCAGCTCCGGACCAGCGGATATCCGCCCGTCGTCCAGCGGCGGATCGCCGGGTCGGGGGGTCACCTGAGCAACCGCGCCGCGGCGGAGTTGCTGGCCGAGCTGCATCACCCCGGACTCGCGGTGGTGGTTCTGGCCCACCTGAGCCAGCGCTGCAATTCCGCTGCTGACGCCCGGGCCGCGGTGGGGCCGGCCCTGCGGAGCGTGGGCTTCCGGGGCGAGCTGCATGTGGCGGCGCAGGACGAGCCGCTGCCGCCGATCGACGTGGTGATGCGGGGTCAGATGCAGCTGCGGCTGGCGCTGTAGCGGAGGCCGCTACGACGGCTGCGACTCCGGGTCGGGCGGCACCGGGATCGAGTCCGGCCGCGGACTCGGCGGCCCCACCCGCTGAAAGTTGACCGGCTCGTTGAGGTCTCCCCCCGAGAGCGTCAGATTCTTCCCCTTGAGCTTGAGCCGGTAGTTCACCCACTCCCCGCCCAGGGCCAGCGCCAGGCTGTCGCCCACGATCCGCCAACGGACCGTCTGGCTGCCGTAGCTGGCGCTGCTGTCGGGGCGGACGATGACGGTCCGCGGCCCTGCCTTCTTCTGGTTCTGTTTGAGATCGAACTTCCAGGTCCCCAGAATCGGCGCCTGCTGGGCGGCGACGAGGCGCGGCGCGGCGAACAGTGTCGCCACCAGGATCCAGCCAAGCTTCACGGGTCCCCCAGAGATGACGGGATGTCGCTGACGTCGAGCGCCGCTGAAGTCTAACGGCGGCTTTCATGCCAGACCAACCGCACCCGCGCGAGCCGGCCGCTCAGCGGCCGCCGACCGGAAGCCCGAAGCCGACCGCCAAATGGACGTCGTTCTGGGTCTTCGTGTCGGCCTGGAGGGTCGTCTGATCGATCCGGGTCCCGTAGATGTAGTCGTCGGCCGCGACGTAGAAGCTGAGCAGGCTGCCGAGCCGAAGTCCCAGGGTCGCCCCCACCACCCCGCCGATGTCGTCCTTGTCGCTGGCGCCCTCATAGGCGGCGCCGCTCCGGCGGATGTAGCTGCCGCCGCCGTTGACGCTGAGCCAGACCGGCGAGGTCACGGGGACAACGTACAGCGTCGCCCGAGCGGAGCCGAACAGCAGGTTGGCCTTGTCCTTCACCTGCTGGCCGGTGGCCAGGTCGAGCTTGAGATCGCTCGGCACGTAGGTCACCGTGGTCAGGATGCCGAACCGGGGACTGAAGTTAGGCCTACCCGGCCGCCCACGGCGAGCCCGACCTCCTGCTTGAACTGGTCGCCGTCGGCGGCCTTGAGCAGCTCGGTGGTGGGGATGTAGACGCCGATGGAGGGCGAGATCGTCAGCTTCTGGGCGGCGGCGGCGGCGGCGGCCGGGACGGCCGCTGAAGCCAGCGCGACGGCGAGAACGCGGGTCATGGTGCGGAGCATCGGTCTCTCCTTGGTCTTCGGGTGGGACGTGCTGGGTCGGGACGACCGGGGATAGCGGTAGAACGTGCCCGACCCGTTCGCATTCTCACTTGAGCGCGCGCCGCCGCCGCGTCGGGTGCGGCTCCCACCGGCGATGCCACCGCGGCGCAGTCAGCGAGGTGCCTCGCCAGGGAGCGGAGCGCCCCAAAACAGCAGCGCATGGCCGGGTTGTCGGCGAGCATATTGTGGGTGCCGGTCGGTCCTCCGCTACTTGAGCTTGTAGCTCACCGCGAGCTCCGCCCGGACGATGGGATGATGAGTCCCATAGAATGCGTTGAAGGTGTCTCCCTCATTCTTCGCCGCCAGGCCTCACTGACCATCATCGCGTGCGGATCCGCGATAGTGGCGAGGCCGTAGTCGCTCGCGTCCAGCGTGGGACCGAAGGGCAGGTACTCCCCGAACGGCTCACCCGAGAGGTCAGGTCGGCCATTGTACAGTCTTACCCAAGCACCCAGAATCTGCACGTCCGTGCTCGGAACCGGATTCAGCCAGCCGCAGAAGCTGCGCGAGATGACGATCTCGCTGGCGATGAGTTGGGCGCCGATCAGCAGCGACTCGGCGTCGGTGACGACCTCGCCGGAACTGGACACCACCCCGCACTGCTCATCCAGCTCGGTCAACGCAAACGTTTGCACCGGATTGTCCTGAAGATCGGCCGCGACGACAATGTATGCGGTCACCGACGTCGCGTCTATCGGCACGTCGAAGCCCACCGTTCTCGTCTTCGATTGCCGCGGGTGGTCGCCAAGGCTCGAACGCGGCGCGCTGGAGCAGGTCCGGGCGTCGAGGCGGCGGCGATCACTCAGAGATCGCAAACGGCAGGGGAATCCGGACACCGTGGAAGCCCACGAAAAACGCCCCGGCCGAAGCCGGGGCGTCTTTCTGCAAGCTGAAACGGGCTGGCTTAGTACATCCCGCCCATGCCGCCGCCCGGAGGACCACCGGCCGAAGCCGGCTTGTCTTCCTTCTTCTCCACCACCACGCACTCCGTGGTGAGGAGGAGGCCGGCGATCGACGCCGCGTTCTGCAGCGCCGTACGGGTGACCTTGGTCGGGTCGATGACGCCGGACTTGACCAGGTCCTCGTAGTTGTCGGTCGCGGCGTTGTAGCCGAAGTTCTTCTCCTTCGACTCCCGCACCTTGGCCACGACGATGGAGCCCTCGGCGCCCGCGTTCTGGGCGATGGCGCGAATGGGCTCCTCGAGCGCACGGCGCACGATCTCGACGCCGATCTTCTCGTCCTCGGTGCCCCGGATCCGGTCGAGCGCGCTCTGCGCGCGCAGCAGCGCGACGCCACCGCCCGGCACGATGCCCTCTTCGACGGCCGCACGGGTGGCGTGCAGCGCGTCCTCGACGCGGGCCTTCTTCTCCTTCATCTCGGTCTCGGTCGCGGCGCCGACGTTGATGATCGCCACGCCGCCGGAGAGCTTGGCCAGACGCTCCTGGAGCTTCTCCCGGTCGTAGTCGCTGGTGCTCTTCTCGATGGCGGCCTTGATCTCGTTGATGCGGCCCGAGATGTCGCCTTCCTTGCCCTTGCCGTCGACGACGGTGGTGTTGTCCTTGTCGATCACGACGCGCTTGGCGCGGCCGAGATCGTTGAGCGTGGCGTTCTCGAGCTTGAAGCCGACTTCCTCGGAAATGACGTTGCCGCCCGTGAGCACCGCGATGTCGCGCAGCATCTCCTTGCGGCGGTCACCGAAGCCCGGGGCCTTCACGGCCGCAACCTTGAGGGTGCCGCGCAGCTTGTTGACCACCAGCGTGGCCAGCGTCTCCCCCTCGACGTCCTCCGCGATGATCAGCATCGGACGGCCGCTCTGCGCGACCTTCTCCAGTACCGGAAGCAGCTCCTTCATCGCCGAGATCTTCTTGTCGTGGATGAGGATGTAGGCATCCTCCAGCGCGGCCTCCATCTTCTCCGGATCGGAGACGAAGTAGGGCGACAGGTAGCCGCGGTCGAACTGCATGCCGTCCACGGTCTCCAGCGTGGTCTCCAGCCCCTTGGCCTCCTCGACCGTGATCACGCCATCCTTACCGACCTTCTCCATCGCATCGGCGATCAGGTTGCCGATTTCCTTGTCGTTGTTGGCGGAGATGCTGCCGACCTGGGCGATCTCCTTCTTGCCGGCCGACGGGACCGACATGGTCTTCAGGTGCTCGACGATGGCCTCGACCGCGCGGTCGATGCCCCGCTTGAGCTCCATCGGATTGGCGCCGGCGGTGACGTTCTTGAGGCCCTCGCGGAAGATCGCCTGGGCCAGGACGGTCGCGGTGGTGGTGCCGTCGCCGGCGAGGTCGGAGGTCTTGGTGGCGACCTCCTTCACCATCTGCGCGCCCATGTTCTCGATCGGGTCGCTGAGCTCGACTTCCTTCGCCACCGTCACGCCGTCCTTGGTGACCGTGGGCGAGCCGAACTTCTTGTCGATGACGACATTGCGGCCCTTGGGACCGAGGGTGACCTTCACCGCCTCGGCCAGAGCGTCCACGCCCCGCTTGAGCTTGGAGCGGGCTTCAGTATTGAAGAGCAGTTCCTTCGCAGCCATCTGTGAATCTCCTTGGTGGGGTCGCGCTGATTTAGCCGAGCTTGGCGAGGACGTCGGACGCCTTGATGATGACGTACTCGTCGCCGTCGAACGTGTAGGGCGTGCCGCTGTACTTCCCGTAGATCACCTGGTCGCCGACCTTGACGTCCACCGGCACACGGGCGCCCTTCTCGAACCGGCCCGGCCCCACCGCGATGATCTCACCCTGCGTGGGCTTTTCCTTCGCGGTGTCCGGGATGTACAGGCCCCCGCGCATCGATTCGGTCTCCTCGGACGGCAGGATGACCACGCGGTCCTCGAGCGGATGGATCTTGATGCCGGGCTTGGCTTTGGTAGCAGTCGCCATCGGTCCTCCACAGCTTGTTTTGGGGTAGGTAACGCTTTTTCTGTCAATGAATTAGCACTCTATGCTTCTGAGTGCTAACGACTGGTCGGAAGATAAGCCGGTGCCCAGTCCTGTCAAGCTCCGCTTTAGCCTCCGCCCTGAGCAAGCTCGGAGCCCGCCGAAGCGGCCAAAACGACAGGCTGAGGGGCAGATCGGAGCCACCTCGGCTGGCGGCCGGCAAGGTGCCGTCACGGCGGCAGGCTCAGGTGGGGTGTGCGGGTTAGAGGTCGAAGCGCAACTCGGCGCCGAGATACCGGCTGTCGCGCCGGAAGAACTGCCGCTGGCTGGAGAGGCCGTCGTGGGCGATCAGCGCGATGCCCATCTCCCGGCCTCCCGCTCGGCCGGCCAGCGCGATCCCGAGCTTGGCCGAGGTGCTGATCCGCCAGTTGGTGGCCGCGGCGCCATCGAAGAAGACGCCGCCCACCGGCCGGACCCGGCCGCCCAGCACCGCGCCGAACGGCTGCCCCTCCCAGTCCGCGGCGAGCGCCGCGCCCGGCCGGTCGAGGTGCAGCTCGTCGATCAGCACGTAGCTGAGGTTGCCCGTGAGCCGGAACGGGCCCGGCCCGTAGGTCACCCACAGGCCCGCCACCTCGCGCGTCCAGTCGATCCGGGAGGCACTGAACCGGTCGCGATACTCGTCGCCCAGGTGACTGCTCTCGTGATAGATCTCGCCCGTCACCCGCCAGGCGCCCAGCAGGGCGCTGGTGTTGAGACCGACGACCCAGTCGTTGCTGATGAGGGCGCTCTTGCGGTCGCCCAGGCTGAAGCGTCCGTAGACCTGGGTGCCGAAGCCGAGCGTCACCGGCCGTGGACCGCGGCGGAGAGCCACCACCGGGAAGTCCTCGCCGATGCCCACCTCCGCCTCGGGCTCCCGGCCGAACGCGCTCTCCCCCCGGCGGACCGACACGAGCCGGCCCACGATCCCGTGGACCCGGGGGGAAGCTTGCGGCAGCTCGAAGCTCGGTACCGCAGGGAAGATCCGCTCCTGCGCCCATGCGGGCGCGGCCCCGACCGGGGCCGCGAGCAGGAGAAAACCGAGCCGCATTTGTCGCCGCCGGCTGCTTGACATTGCCCTGGCGCCCTCAGAAGTTCCGCCTGCGTAAACCTGTCCCACGCCGATGCATCGGACGCGGGTAACTTGCCCGGCGACCGGAGGGGGCGCAATGCCGCCCCGACGGTCCCGACACTCGTCACGGAGTCTGGATGATGATGTGGAGTCTGCTCTTCGCCGCCTCGGCCCTGGCGGGCCCGGGTCCGGCCACGCCGGCACCGGTCACGGTGGCGATCGACTCGTCCAAGCACGAGCTCACGATCACGGCCGGGCCGTACGATCTGCCGAACATGCCGCCGATGGAGTCCCACGCCATGATGGACATGGGGATGTCGCATGACACCCCCGTCCAGCACTTCGAGTGGCCGGTTGACGGCTGGTTCCGTGGCTTCCGGGTGAACCTGGTGGACGCGAAGGGCCAGCCGGTCCCGCGTCACGTGATGCACCACCTGATCATGGTGAACTTCAGCCGGCGCCAGCTGCTCTACTCGGCGGCGGAACGGCTGATGGGCGCCGGCACCGAGACCGATGAGGAGATCAGCGTCCCCAAGACCATCGGCGTGCCGATGACGCCGGGGATGAAGCTCGGCATGTACGTGGCCTGGCACAACGACACCGGCAAGGACCTGCCGGGGGTGTTCCTCAAGCTGACGATGCTGTGGACGCCCAAGAACCAGAACCCGCGGCCGGTCAACTCGCTGCCGATCTACATGGACGTCAACCTGACGGTCGGCGGCAGCAACACCTTCGACGTGCCGCCGGGCAAGTCCTCCAAGTCCTATGAGTTCAGCCTGCCGGTCGGCGGCCGCCTGCTGGGTGTGGGCGGACACATGCACGACTACGGCGTCGGCGTCCGGCTCGAGGACGCGGAGACCGGCAAGGTGATTACCAGGGTCGTCGCCACCCGCGACACCAACGGCAAGCTGGTGAAGGTCAGCCGGAAGCTCTATGGCGTGAGCGGCGAGGGGCTTCGGCTCAAGGCCGATCACAAGTACCGCGTCGTCGGCGACTACGACAATCCGACTGGCGAGGCCCTGATCAAGGGCGCCATGGCTCACATGGTCGGCCTGTTCGTGCCCGACGACATGAGCAAGTGGCCCAGGATCGATCCCAGCGATCCCACCTACCAGCGGGACCTGGCCTCGTTGCAGGTCCGGGGCGCGGACGTCAACGGACGTCATGGTGGGCCCACGGGCATGAAGAGGGACAGCATGCCGCCCGGCCATGAGGGGATGGACATGAAGCATGGCGACACGAACCATGGCGACATGGATCACGGCCAGACCGGCGGCGGCCAGGCCGAGCACGGCGGCAGTGGTGACCAGGGGACGCACCAGTAGGACGCGCCGTCTCTTTCCTGGCACCCGCGGACGACGAAGGGGGCATGCTTTCGGGCATGCCCCCTTCGTCGTGTTCGCTTTGTCCCTGGTCCTCGCCTGATCGGCCTGCGCTACTCCACGATTCGCCGCACCCCCACCCAGCGCACGTACCACCACCGGCCGTACGGGTCGTTCCCGCTGAGCACGCTCATCTGCACGCCGTGTGTGGCGCTGTGAATGAACTTGCCCTCGCCGACGTACAGGCCGACGTGGGTCACGGGGCCGCCCCGGTTGGAGAAGGTGAGCACGTCGCCCGGCCGGAGCGCCTCGTAGGTCTTGGGGACGGCGGCGCCCTCGCGCGCCTGGTCGGTGCTGCGCCGGGGCAGGCTGACCCCATGTCGGCCGTAGGCGTACTGGATCAGTCCGGAGCAGTCGAACCCGCCGCCATCGTCCCCGGTGCCGCCGTATTCGTAGGGCCGCCCCATGACTTCGGTTGCCGTGGCAATGACCGAGTCCGCCAGCAGTCGGACGTGGCTGCTGCTCCGCGGGACGCCCGGCGATGCCGCGCCGAGCGGCGGCAGGGCATCGTCCGTCCCGACCGTGGACCCCTGGGCGGGCTTCCGTCCTCCGCCGCCCAGGCTGAAGGTCAGGCCCGCGGCCAGCTCGAGGCCGTCGCGGCGGTCGAGCGACATCTCCCGCCAGCGCGACTCGATCCCCACCCGGAGGAACGAGGCGGGCTGGAGCTCGTAGCCTCCGCCCGCCGACCAGCCGGTCCAGGTGCTGGAGAAGGAGCGCGAGTGGGGCGACCCCATCCCTGCCCCGACGCCCGCCACCAGGTACGGCCCGGGTGCCCCGCCTTGAAAGGCCGTCACGTCGAAGCCAACTCCTGCGAAGGCTCCCTCACCCTCGCCGACCCGGCGCAGGTAGTCACCGTGGAGCGTCGTGCCCAGCGGGCCGATCAGCGGTCGCCGAAGCCCCAGGCGATACACCGTCCATCCGGCATCGTCGTAGAACCGGCCCACCTTGCCCTCGATGCCCTGGGCCAAGAGCGGCGGGCTCGTGAGCGGAACCAGGACCAGGGAGGCCGCGCCGAGAAACAGCCGGACGAGCCGCTCGCGACTCACCGGCGCTCCCGCACGGGGTGTCCGGTTCGGAGGTCTACCAGATAGGGATCGCCGTCCTGGCAGCCGTCGGACAGTCGGGCGCGAAGGGTGGTGTCGTCGCGCAGCTCAGGGCGGCTGAGGGTATACAGCAGCGGCACCGGTACCAGGCTCCCGCCTCGGCGGATCTCGATGCTACGGGCGACGCAGCTGCGTCCCCCGGCGGTATCGGTACGCGCGAGGGTGAACCAGACCTCGGTCCCTCCGGGCGCCGTGGCCACCAGCGAATCGGCCGGCCGGGGCGCCGAGTCTCGGGCGCCCGCGGAGGACACGGCTGCCGGGCGATCGGAGCAGCCGAGCCCGAGGCCGCCGAGGGCCGCGACCCGGAACAGGGCCCGGGCGCCTGCGCGCCGACGGCCTCGACTGGTCACTCGGTGCCGCTTCCCGGCAGGATCCCGACGGTGTCGGGCGTCCCGTCCTCGGTCACCGCCAGGACCTCGCGAACCTCCGGACTCTGCCGCAGGTAGCGTAGCCAGGCGATGATCGCCGCGAAGCCCGTGGCTGCTCCGCAGAGCGCAGTTACCGCGAGGCCGTTCACCGGATCCCGGATCCGCATCGCCAGCAGAGCGCCGGCCACCGCCCCGAAAAACGAAGCGGCCCACGCCAGAAACGGCGTGAGCAGCCACCCGAAGATTCGGAAGATGAGCCGGAGCCAACGCATGCCTCAGGCGCGTTTCGCGCCCAGCCCCGAGAGCAGGGTGGCCAACGCCAGGCCTGGGAGAAAGGCTACACCGAAGGTGCCCAGATTCCAGCCGGCGCCCGGGAAGTGTCCGACGGCCGCGGCGATCCCGAGGGCGATGGCGCAGCCAAGCGCGAGGCCGAATGCCGCGCCCGCCGAGACCGGGCGCCCGCGCACCAGCTGGTGGGCCAGCATCCAGGCGCCGAACCACGGAAGGTAGGTGCCCACCATCCACCAGACCGGGTGGTACCACCAGTTGCTGCCGCCGCCCAGCTCGAGCCAGCGGTGCCCGTAGGTCCCGATATTCTGCAGCAGGCTCACGTCGATGAAGAGGAAGACCACCGCGGCGCCCAGCCCGATGCCGGCCGCGCCGGCGATGCCCTCGATGGTGCGGGGCCGGGTCCAGAGACCGGGCAGGAAGCTGACGGCGAAGACCCCGGCGGCCACGATGATCGCGAGCACCACCGTCTGCGGCGCCCCGTGCGGCAGGAAGCGCGACACCAGTGAGATGACCAGCACGATCAGCGCCTCGAGCAGCCCGAGCTTCACCGAGCCGCGCACGACCGCGGGCACGCCCGTCAGGTCAGAGTCTGCCCGCAGTTCCACCGCCGAGTGCATGCCGTCTCCGGGAGCGAGGGGAAGTTGCCGAAGTATACGCAGCCGTCGAGGGCCGGGCCAAGGGCCGTCAGGTGCCCCAGGCCAGGACCACGACCACGTCGGTCACGGCCCAGGCGGCCAGCGCCCGGTACATCCCCCGCTGGTGCTCGCCCGGAGACCAGCGGGCATGGTTCCGCCACCAGGGCAGCAGCACCCAGGCCCAGGCCGCGAGCGCGGCCGCGAGCGCGGCCCAGCGCCATGCGTCCGTCCCCCCGCTCCGCCATCCGGCTCGCAGGCCGGCCGCCGCCAACAGGGCGAAGGCGATCGCCGCGGCGGCGACGGCCGCCGCCAGGCTCCGGCCCGGCCCGAGCACGCAGGCGAGGGTGCGGTCGCCCCGGCGGCTGTCCTCCTCGAGCTGGTAGAGCTGGGTCAGCGGATAGAGCGCGGCGAACAGCGGACAGAACGCCAGCAGCACCAGGGTGCGGGCCGGATCGATCGGGAGTCCCGTGGCCGTCCACCCCGCGAATGGCGTGAGCGTCCCGAAGCCCCACATGTTGATGATCCAGTCGGCCCCGGCCACCGCCTTGAGCCGGAGCGGCGGCACCGAGTAGGCCAGCGACATGACGAAGCAGACGGCGTACACCATCGGATACGGGGCCGCCAGCTGGAAGGCCAGGATCTGCCCGGCGCCCATCAGCCCGAGACTGAAGGCCGCCAGGTGGCGCGGCGGGACCGGCGGCCGCCGCAGGTAGGCCACGTCCCCCTCGTCGCGATCGAACGCGCTGTTGAGTGCCAGCGTCCCGCCGTTGAGACAGACCACCCACAGCCCCAGCCCGATCAGCGCCGGACCGAGCCGCACGCCCGACGCCGCGCCCGCCAGGCCGACCGCGAGCAGGTAGCCCACCGCGGTGTGCGCGGCCATGATCGGCCATTCGGCCGGACGGAGGTGGAGTAGATAGTCGAACCGCTGGCCGACGAGGCGATAGCCCGCCTCGCGGAGCGTGCTCACCACGCGAGTCCGAGGTATCCGGCCGCCAGGCGAAGCCCGCGGAGGGTGAGATCGGGGTCGGTCTCCTCGATCGCGGCACTGAGCGGCGCCACCACCGTGGCCAGACCCCCGGTGGCGACCACGCGTGGCCGCCGGCCGCCGGGCCATTCCGCCCGGATCCGGCGCACGATGCCGTCCACCGCCTCCGCGGTGCCGTAGAGCACGCCGGCCTGGATGCACTCCTCCGTCCGCCGGCCGATCACCCGGTCGGGTGCCCGGAGCTCGGTGGCGGGGAGCTTGGCCGTGCGTTGGGTGAGCTGATCGGCGGCGGTGCGGAGTCCGG
>JBBRGH010000079.1:0-10699 GCA_038240915.1 Gemmatimonadales bacterium
CCGCGTGCGGCCCGAGATGCGGATCGCGCAGGAGGAGGTGTTCGGGCCGGTGCTCGCCATCGTGCGAACGCGAGATCTGGACGAGGCACTCGCGGTCGAGAATGCGTCGCCCTACGGCAACGCGGCCTCGATCTTCACCGAGAGCGGCGGGCTCGCCCGGCGCGCGATGGAGCGGGCCAGCGCGGGCATGGTCGGCGTCAATGTCGGGGTGCCGGTCCCGCGCGAGCCGTTCCCGTTCGGCGGCTGGAACGACTCCAAGTTCGGCGTGGGCGACATCACCGGACGGGGTTCGATCGAGTTCTGGACCAAGGCCAAGAAGATCACCACGAAGTGGAATCGCGAGGCGGGGACGACCTGGATGTCGAAGTGACGGTTCGGACCGACTCGCCAGGCTGCACCTCCAGGAGGACCTACCCGTGACGATGACCGCGCCCGCCCGCCCCGCCCTGCCGCCGAGCGACCACACGCCCCGGCCGTACAGCGGCCCGTCGAAGCAGGACGTGCTCGCGATGCGGCGGCAGTACTGCCATCCCAGCACCTTCCTGTACTACCGGGAGCCGCTGATGGTCGTCGAGGGCTTCATGCAGTACCTCTACGACGAGACGGGCCGGCGCTACCTGGACATGTTCGCCGGCATCGTCACGGTGTCGTGCGGCCACTCGCATCCGAAGTTCGTCGAGCGGGTGAAAGCCCAGATCGACGCCATCCAGCACACCACCACCATCTACCTCCACCCCAACTTCCCGCTCATGGCCCGGCACCTGGCCGGGAAGATGCCGCCCGGCCTTGAGGTGACCTACTTCGTCAACAGCGGCAGCGAGGCGAACGACCTCGCGGTGCTGATGGCCAGTGCCTACACCGGCCATAACGACGTCGTCGCGGTGCGGAACGGCTACCATGGCGGCTCCCCGTCCACCATGGCGATCACCTCGCACCACACCTGGAAGTTCCCCCAGCAGGCTAATACGGGGGTGCATCACGCGCTGAGCCCGGACCCCTATCGGAGCCCGTTCGCGGGCCCACCGGAGGAGATCGCCCGGAAGAGCGCGGAGGACATCCGCGACCTGATCCGCTACTCCACGCCCGGCAAGATCGCCGCCTTCATCGCCGAGCCGATCCAGGGCGTCGGCGGCGCCACCCAAGGCGCGCCCAACTATCTGCGCGAGGCGTACGCCGTGGCCCGCGAGCACGGCGGGCTCTGCATCGCGGACGAGGTCCAGACCGGGTTCGGCCGGACCGGGGAGCACTACTGGGGCTTCCAGAACTCCGGCGTGGTTCCCGATATCGTCACCATGGCCAAGGGCATCGGCAACGGCTGGCCGCTGGCCGCGGTCACCACCCGGCGCGAGATCGCCGAGGCGATCACCTCCCGGATCCACTTCAACACCTTCGGTGGCAATCCCGTGTCCATGGCCGCGGGGCTGGCGGTGCTCGACATCATCGATGAGGACGGCCTGCAGGAGAACGCCCGGGTGGTCGGCGGCCGGCTCAAGGCCGGGCTCCGAGAGCTGCAGAGCCGCCATCGGCTGATCGGCGACGTGCGCGGCATGGGTCTGATGCTCGGCGCCGAGCTGGTGCGCGACCGCGAAACCAAGGAGCCGGCCACCCAGGAGACGCTGGCGGTCTGGGAGGCAATGCGGGAGATGGGCGTGCTGCTGGGGAAGGGTGGGCTGTCGGGGAACACGCTCCGGATCAAGCCGCCGATGTGCATCACGGCGGCGGACGTGGACTTCACCCTCGAAGCGCTGGACCTGGCGCTCACCCGGGCCGAGCGCTGAGCTGACCGCCTCTCGCGGCCCGTGCGGCCGGCTCAGCTCGAGAACCCGATCCCCATCCGCTCCAGTGCCCGCAGCATCAACCCGGGCGGCGCTCCCTCGTCCACCCGGCGAAGCGCCCGGGTCACCGCCGTGACCGACCACGACCGGAGCGGCTCCGGCGGGTAGGGGAACGGGCGCTTCCGCACCAGCGAGAGGTCGAGCAGCTCGCTCGGCCGGTCGAGCGCCATGTGCGCCAGGATCCGGCCGGCCAGCCGGGTCGTCCCGAGTCCATGCCCGGTGTATCCCAGGCCATAGCTCACCCGCCCGCCCATGGCCCGGCCAAAGAAGGGCGTCATCCGAGTGGTCGAGCAGATCGGCCCGCCCCAGGCATAGGGGAACTCGAGGCCATCGAGCGCCGGAAAATGGCGGCGGAAACTCTGACGCAGCGCGGCGTAGTGCGGCGGCGAGTGGTCGCATGACGGGTCCACCCGGTTGCCCCGGTAGTAAGCCGCCTCGCTCGTTCCCCAGAGTACTCGGTTGTCGTCGGTGAGCCGGTAGTAGTTGAAAAAGGTTCGGCCGTCGGTGACGCCCTGGCGCCGGCCCCAGCCGATCGCCTCGTGCTGGGCGGGGGTGAGCGGATCGCTCACCAGGATGTAGTCGTACAGCGGAATGAACCGGCGGGTGATCGCGGGCAGCAGGTGGTGGGTATAGGCGCTGGTGGCGAGCACCACCCGCCGCGCCGTCACAGTGCCTGCGTCCGAGCGGACGCGGGCCGCCGCGCCCTGGGCTTCCAGGCCCGTCACGCGCGACCGCTCGTACACCCGGACCCCGAGCCGTTCCGCCTCGGCGCGCAGGCCGTCCACCAGCTTCACCGGGTCGAGGATGCCGCCGCCGGTGACCTCGACGCCGCCGAGGTACAGCGGTGAATGCACCTCCGCTCGCACCGCTTCCGGTCCCAGCAGCCGGAAGGAGCCGAGCCCGAGCCGCCGGGCCGTCTCCACCGTGCGCGCCGCCTCCTCGAGGTGGGCCGGGGTGAGGGCCACCATCAGCCGGCCGGTGGGCTCGTAGTCGCAGCGGATGCCGCGCTCGGTGAGGAACGCGGTCAGCTCGGCCACGTTGGCCTCGCCCAGGGCGGCTAGCCGGCGCGCCTCGGCCTCGCCGAAGTGCTCGATCGCGAGACCGTGCCCGTGGTCCACCGTCTCCGACAGCATCCCCGCGTTCCGTCCGCTCGCGCCATAGGCCGCCAGTCCCTGCTCCACCACGGCGATCTCGGCCCGAGGGGCCAGCGCCTTGAGGAAGAGCGCGGTCCAGAGCCCGGTCAGTCCCGCCCCGACGACGGCCACGTCCGCCTCGACGGCCCCGTCGAGCGGGCGCGGGTCACGAGGCGCGCGGCGGGCCAGCCAGAAACACGATTGTTCGATGGGCTGCATGGGCGGGCGTCAGGCGAGCGGCGTGACGCTGATTCCCCGCTGGCGGAGCGTGCGCTGCTGCCAGAGCACGGTGGCGCCCAGCGCCAGCAGGCTTGCCAGCAGGATGGCCGTGGCCAGGACGTTGATCTGGGGTGGAAACGCGGCTCGCCGGGCCCCGTAGACGTACAGGGGATAGGTCACCCGGTTGCCGGCGTTGAACAGGGTGATGATGAAGTCGTCGAGCGACAGCGCGAAGGCGAGCATGGCCGCGGCCACGATGCCGGGGGCGATGATCGGCAGGGTGACCCGAAAGAAGACCCGCATCGGCGGGGCGCCCAGATCCATCGCCGCCTCCTCCAGGGTCCAGTCGAAGCCGCGGATCCGGGCCCGCACGCAGAGCGCCACGTAGCTCACCGAGAACATGATGTGGGCGATGACGATGGTGGCGAAGCCGGTCCGGGCGTTGAGGTCGAGGAAGAGCGAGAGGAGCGAGGAGCCCAGCACCACCTCGGGCGTGGTGAGCGGCAGCACCAGCAGCAGGTTGACCGCACTGCTGCCGCGGAACTTGTAGCGGGTGAGCGCCAGGGCGATCAGGGTCCCGAAGATGGTGGCCACCAGCGTGGACAGGGCCGCCACCCGGAGGCTCAGCTTCATCGACTCATACAGCGCCTCGTAGGCGAACGGATTGCGCCACGCCTCGAGCGAGAACGACTTCCAGACGAAGTTGAATTTGCCGGCCGGCTTGTTGAAGCTGTAAAGCACGATCACGAAGATCGGCAGGAACAGGTAGAGCAGCACCAGCCAGGCCACCCCGTCCATCAGCCAGCGTCCCAGGCGGCGCATCAGGCCAGCTCCTCGGTGCCGAGCACCCGGGCGTAGGCCAGCACGCCCAGGGTGATCACCGCCATCAGCACGAACGAGAGCGAGGCCGCCAGCGGATAGTCCCGCACCTCCAGGAACTGGTTCTGGATGACGGTGCCGATCATCTGCTGATTCGGGCTGCCGAGCAGCTGGGCGTTGATGAAGTCGCCCGTGGCCGGGATGAACGTCAGCAGGCTCCCGGCGAACACGCCGGGGAGCGAGAGCGGCAGCACGACCTTCCGGAATGCCCCCAAGGGGGTCGAATACAGATCTTCCGCCGCCTCCACCAGCCGGAGATCGATCTTCTCCAGGCTGACGTAGATCGGCAGGATCATGAAGGGCAGGAAATTGTAGGTCAGGCCGCCGACCACCGCGATCGTGGTGTCGAGCAGCCGGCCCCCGGCCGAGAGGATGTGAACCTGCTGCAGCAGCCACACCGCCGGTCCGCCGTCGTTGAGGATCGTCTTCCAGGCGAAGGTACGGACCAGGAAGGTGGTGAAGAACGGCAGCACCACCAAGCCGAGCAGCAGGTTCTTGAGTCGGCCGGCCCGGAAGGCGATGAAGTAGGCCAGCGGATAGCCCATCGCCAGCCCCAGCAGGGTGGCGCCGAGGGCGTAGCGCAGCGAGCGGAAGAAGTGGGTGCCGTAGTTGCCGAGGGCGCGGCCGTAGGTGTCGAACCAGGCGCCGTCGCCCCCGGAGATCGAGGTCTGGAACAGGGTGATCGTGGGGGCCACGAAGAACACCAGCAGCCAGAGGATGCCCGGTGCCACCAGCAGGTAGGGGGCGAGGCGGCTGCGCCTCGACCCCCCGGATGCGGTTCCCGCCATGTGGCCGTTACGCCCCGATCGCGTCCTGGAAGATGCGGTTGAACTCGGTGTCCTCGGCCTCGCTCAGCGCCTTGAAGACGTGGAGCCGGGCGCGGAGGTCGTCGGGCGGGTTCACCAGCGGGCTGCTGGCCAGCTCGGGCGCGATCTTGGCCAGCTCGGCGCCGGCGCCCTTCACCGCGGACAGGTAGGGTGCCCCGGCCACGATCTGGGCCGAGTGCTTGGCGTCGTAGACGTAGTTGATCCAGGCCATGGCCAGGTCCTGCCGATCGTCGGTCTTGGGGATCATCATGTTGTCCGAGAACAGCATGGCCCCTTCCTTCGGCGCGATCCAGCGAAGGTTCGGGTTGTCCGCCGCGAGCCCCTGGATGTCGCCCGACCAGGCAACGGCGGCGGCGATGTTGCCGGCCGCGAGATCCTCGGCGTAGTCGTTGCCGGTGAATTTCCGGATCTGCCCGCTCTCGCGGGCCTTCTTGATCTTGGCTGCCGCCGCCTTGGCGTCGGCCACGGTGGCCTTGGCCGGATCCTTGCCTTGGCCCAGCATCACCAGGCCGATGCTGTCCCGCATCTCGGTCAGCATCGTCACCTGGCCCTTGAACTTGGGGTCGAAGATGTCGTTGATGCTGGTCAGCTCGCGCCCGGTCTTCTTGGGGTTGTAGCCGATGCCCGTCATGCCCGACAGCCAGGGCACGGTGTACTTCCGCCCCGGATCGAAGCTCACGTCCTTCACGTTGTCGACCAGGTTCGCCTTGTTGGGGAACTTGGCGTCGTCGAGCGCGGCCACGTAGCCCAGCTGGATCATCCGGCCGGCCATCCAGTCGGTCAGCACGATGATCTCGCGGTCGATGCTCTGGTTCCGCTTCAGCGGCTCGCCGATCTTGGCGAAGAACTCGGCGTTGTCGTTGATGTCCTCGGTGTACTCGGTCTTGATCCCGGTCGCCTTCTCGAAATCGGGCACCGTCTGCTTGTCGATGTAGAGCGGCCAGTTGGAGATCCGGAGCGTGCGCCCGCCGCCGCCCGTGGCGGTCGCGGCCGCCGAATCGGCCCCTGCGGCCGGCGCACCCTCCTTGGCCCCGCCGCAGGCCGCCAGCAGACTATTGCTGAGGACCAGTCCCCCCGCGCCCAGCGCAGTTCGCCGGATGAAGCCCCGGCGGTTGATCGCCTGGCGCAGCAGGTCGTGGAGCTCGTCGGCTCGCGGGTCGGACTCACGTCGGCTCATGGGAGGACTCCTGCGGGGGAACGGGTTGAAAGGAACGGGTCGCGATCAATGGGGGCGGGGGATGGCGCGTTCCACCGTGTGCAGCGGGGTCGCCAGCTCATCCAGGCTGGCCGCGGCGATGCCTGCGGCCGGCGGCAGCAGCCGGGCCGCGTCGGTATCCCAGCCGACCCAGAGCCCGAGGCCGGGCGCGAGGACCGGCAGCGACTGTTCGGGCCCGACGTGGGCCACGATCTCGGTGCCATCCGCCGCCCGGAGGGTGCAGCGGATGACCGGGCCCTGGAAGACCGCGTGCTCCAGCGTGACCGGGACGCCGGTGCCGTGCGCCGGCTGGGTCGTGGTCAGCCGGAGCCGCTCGGGCCGCACCATGATCGTGGCGGGGGCGCCGGACCGGAGCACCTGGTCGCCGCGGGGCACCGGAACGGCGTGGCGGCCCGCCACCAGCACGGTGGCGTCGGCGCCGCCGGGGTCGCGGACCACGGCCGGAATCAGGTTGGCGATCCCGATGAAATTGGCGACGAAGACCGAGGTCGGCGAGTGATAGATCTCCTCCGGCGAACCGATCTGCTCCACCCGGCCGTCGTTCATCACTGCGATCCGGTCGGACATGGTCAGCGCCTCCTCCTGGTCGTGGGTCACGTAGATGAACGTGATCCCGACCTCCCGCTGGATCCGCTTGAGCTCGCTCTGCATCGCCTGCCGGAGCTTGAGGTCGAGCGCGCCGAGGGGCTCGTCGAGCAGCAGCGCGCTGGGGTAGTTGGCCAGGGCCCGGGCCAGTGCCACCCGCTGCTGCTGGCCGCCGGAGAGCTGGGCCGGCTTCCGGTCGGCATACTGGGTCAGCCGCACCACCGCCAGCAGCTTGTCCACCCGCTCGGCCGTCTCCTGGGCGTCCACCTTCAGGCTCCGCGGTCCGAAGGCGACGTTGTCGGCCACGGTCATGTGGGGAAAGAGGGCGTAGTGCTGAAAGACCGTATTGACGTTGCGGCGATAGGGCGGCACTCGCGACACGTCCTTGCCGTCGAGCAGGATCCGGCCCGAGGTCGGAAGCTCGAACCCGGCGATCATCCTGAGCGTGGTGGTCTTGCCGCAGCCGGACGGACCGAGCAGCGAGAAGAACTCGCCTCGCTCGATCGCGAAATCCGCCTCTTCGACGGCGACGTAGTCGCCGAACCGCTTGACCACGTGCTCGAGGGTGATGACGGGATCGCGGGCGCCCTCCCGGCCGGCGGGGAGGGGCGTCGGCGAAGGAGCGGTACTCGCGGGGTTGGCGGTAGGCATCTAGGGTGAATGTGCACCGCCCTCGGGGAGTTGACAACTGCCGGCCGGCGCCTCAACCTCCAGTCAGCCTGCCCTGCGGCAGTGATCGAGCGACCCCCCCGAGGCGATAGCATCCGCGACTCCGCCACCGAACAGGACGTGACCTTATGACCACCACCCTCGCCGCCGGCGACCGGGCGGTGAGCGATCGGCTGCTCGGCCGGGCCCAGGACATCGGCCAGGCGGAGATGACCCGCTTGCTCGCCCGTACCCCCAAGTCGGCCCAGCTGTACCAGCGGGCCAACCGGACCCTGCCGTTCGGCGTCGTCTCCTCGTTCCAGAAGATGCAGCCCTACCCGATCTACGTGACCCATGGGAAAGGGAGCCACGTCTGGGACCAGGACGGGACCGAGTACCTCGATTTCCATTGCGGCTTCGGGGCGATGGTCGTGGGCCACGCGCACCCGCGGATCGTCGAGGCGGTGCAGGAGGCGGCCGGCCGCGGCACCCACTTCGCTGTCACCACCGAGTCGGCCGTCGCCTTCGCCGAGGAGATCTGCCGCCGGTTCAACCTCGAGATGCTCCGCTTCACCAACTCGGGCACCGAGGCCACCATGGACGCGATCCGGGTGGCGCGGGCGGCCACCGGGCGGGACGTGGTCTGCAAGATCGAGGGCTCCTATCACGGCCACCACGACAGCGTGATGTTCTCGATCGTGCCCAACGCCGATCTCATGGGCGGGCGCGACCGGCCGGGCAGCGCGCCGGTCTCCAAGGGGATGGTGAAGGACGCCGCCAAGTACATCCAGGTGGTGCCGTTCAACGACGCCGACCACCTCGAGCGGGTGCTGGCCGAGCGCGGCCACGAGATCGCCTGCCTCATCATGGAGCCGGCCATGATGAACATCGGCATCGTGGTGCCCCAGCCGGGCTACCTCCAGCGGTGCCGGGAGTTGTGCACCAAGTACGGCGTGGTCTTCATCTTCGACGAGATCAAGACCGGCTTCACCATCGCGCCCGGTGGCGCCACCGAGCGATTCGGCGTGCAGCCGGACCTGGTGTGTCTCGCCAAGGCCATCTCCGGCGGACTCCCCGCGGCGGCGTTCGGCGGCCGCGAGGACCTGATGCGGCTGATCGAGCGCGGGGTGTCCCAGATGGGCACCTACAACGGCAACCCGCTGGTGTCGCACGTCGGCCTGGTGACCCTGACCGAGATCCTGACGCCCGACGCGTACCGCCACTTCGCCCGGATCGGCACCCGGCTCGCCAAGGGCTGCCAGGCGGCGATCGACCGGCATGGGCTGCCGGCTCACACGATCGACCTCGGCGCCAAGGGCTGCGTCTCCTACCGGCCGACGGCGATGAAGGACTATCGCGACTTCCTCGACACCAAGCCCGAGCTGTTCGCGGCCTCCTATCCGTGGCTGCTCAACCGCGGTGTGTTCATGACCCCGGGCGACGAGGAGCAGTGGACGCTGTCGGTCCAGCACACCGAGGCCGACATCGACCACTACATCGGAGTGTTCACGGAGTTCTGCGCCATGTTGGCGGGCTGACGGCACCGGGGCGGGGATCGTAGGGATCCCCGCCCCGGTTATGCCGCGTCCGGCGACCGGTCGCTTTGCCCCGCGCTTCGTGACCCACCCGTGGCGTCCGTCGGCCCTCCCGAACAAAACCCGACACCACTATATTGCCCCCATGAGCAGCCCCGCCTTCGAGGTCGTCGCCCCCTTCCTCCCCGCCGGCGACCAGCCCCGCGCCATCGCCGAGCTGGGCGCCGGGCTGGAGCGGGGCGACAAGTTCCAGACGCTCCTTGGCGTCACCGGGTCCGGCAAGACGATGACCCTGGCGCACACCATCGCCCAGTACGGCAAGCCTACCCTGGTCCTCTCGCACAACAAGACGCTCGCGGCCCAGCTGTACGGCGAGCTCCGGCAGTTCCTGCCCCGGAACGCCGTCGAGTACTTCGTCTCCTACTACGACTACTACCAGCCCGAGGCCTACGTCCCCTCGACCGACGTCTACATCGAGAAGGACGCGTCGATCAACCAGGACATCGAGAGTCTCCGGCTCCGGGCCACCTCGAGCCTGATGGAGCGCGACGACGTCGTCATCGTCGCCACCGTGAGCGCCATCTACGGTCTCGGCGACCCGGTCGAGTACCGCAAGCTGATGGTGACCGTCCGCCACGGGGAGCAGCGGGGCCGGGACGAGATCCTGGGCGAGCTGGTCCGAATCCAGTACGCCCGGAACGACGTCTCCTTCGAGCAGGGCACCTTCCGGGTTCGGGGCGACTCGATCGAGATCTTCCCCGCCTACGCCGAGCAGGCGATCCGGATCGAGCTCTGGGGCGACGAGGTCGAGCGGATCAGCAAGATCAATACGCTCACCGGCGAGACCATCTGCCAGCTGGCGCAGTGCGCCATCTACCCGGCCAAGCACTTCGTCACCGAGCGCTCCAAGATCGAGCGGGCGGTGGCGGCCATTCGGGCCGAGCTGGCCGCGCGCCTGGTCGACCTCAAGGGGGCCGGCAAGCTGCTCGAGGCGCAGCGGCTCGAGTCGCGCACCGGGTTCGACGTCGAGATGCTGCTCGAGGTCGGCACCTGCGCCGGGATCGAGAACTACTCCCGCCACCTGAGCGGCCGCCGGCCGGGCGAGCGGCCGGCCTGTCTGTTCGACTACTTCCCGCCGGACTTCCTGGTGGTGGTGGACGAATCGCACGTGACGCTCCCCCAGATCGGCGGGATGTTCAACGGCGACCGGGCCCGGAAGCTGACCCTGGTGGAATACGGCTTCCGGCTGCCCTCCGCGCTCGACAACCGGCCGCTCCAGTTCGACGAGTTCATGGCGCTGGTGCCCCGGATGATCAATGTCTCCGCCACCCCGGGCGAGTTCGAGCTCCAGCTCTCCCAGGGCGCCGTGGTCGAGCAGATCATCCGGCCCACCGGTCTGGTGGATCCGGAAGTGGACATCCGGCCGGTCCGGGGCCAGGTGGACGACCTGCTGAACGAGATCCGGATCCGCGAGACCCGTCACGAGCGGGTCCTGGTCACCACCCTCACCAAGCGGATGTCCGAGGATCTAACCGACTACCTGCAGCAGGCCGGCGTCCGGGTCCGCTATCTCCACTCCGACATCGACGCCATCGAGCGGATGGAGATCCTGCGCGGCCTTCGGCTGGGCGACTTCGACGTCCTGGTGGGCATCAACCTGCTGCGCGAAGGGCTCGACCTGCCCGAGGTCTCGCTGGTCGCCATCCTCGACGCCGACCAGGAGGGTTTTCTCCGGAGCGACCGGTCGCTGGTCCAGACCATCGGCCGGGCGGCGCGGCACGTCAACGGCCGGGCCCTCATGTACGCCGACCGGATCACCGGC
>JBBRGH010000080.1:0-10676 GCA_038240915.1 Gemmatimonadales bacterium
ATACTCGGCGCAGTAGATGCCGGCCGCGATTCCGATCGGAAGGCCGATCAGGCTCGCCACCCCGACGATGAGCAGGGTGCCGACGATGGCGTGCACCACGCCGCCACCGGTCTCGCCGGCCGGCGCGGGCGTCTGGGTGAAGAAGGCGAACGAGAGGCTGCCCGCGCCCTTGAGCACCAGCGTGCCGAGGATGAAGAGCAGCGGCAGCAGCGCCGCGACCACGGCGCCGATCATCAGCCCGACCATCAGATTGCTGTAGGCCCGGCGAAGGGTGCGCCGGTTCACCGGCGGCGCCCGGTCACAGGGCCTTGCTCCCGGCGCCCGAGCCGCGAGCCACCCGCCAGATGAGAAGCCGGGCGCCCGCGTTCACCAGCACGGTCACCACGAACAGCAGAAAGGCCACGTAGGCCAGAGCGGAGAGGTGCATGTCGCCCACCGCCTCGGAGAACTCGTTGGCGATGGCGGCGGCCATGGTGTAGCCCGGGGCAAAGAGCGAGGCCGCGACCTCATGCCGGTTGCCGATCAGCATCGTGACCGCCATCGTCTCGCCCAGCGCGCGGCCGAGGCCGAGGATGACGGCGCCGACGATCCCCGACCGGGCATACGGCACGACCGTGGTGATGACCGCCTCCCAGCGGGTGGCGCCCAGCGCCAGCGACGCTTCCCGCTGGGTGTTGGGCACCGCCATCAGGACCTCGCGGGACACCGACATCACGTACGGCATCACCATGATCGAGAGGATGATCCCGGCGGCGAGCATGGAGGGCCCGTAGATCGGGCCCTGGAAGAGCGGCAGAAAGCCCAGGCCGTCGCGCAGCACCGGAAAGACGCTCTTCCGGAGCAGCGGGATGAGCACGAAAATGCCCCAGAGGCCGTACACCACGCTCGGAATGGCCGCGAGCAGGCTAAGGAGAAACGCCACCGGCTGGCGGACGGCCTTGGGCGCAAACTCGGTCAGGTAGATCGAGACCCCCAGCGAGAGGGGAACCGCGATCACCAGGGCGATCAGCGATGAGACCAGGGTGCCGAAGATGAGCGGGAAGGCCCCGAACTGCTCGGCGACCGGATCCCACGTGCTCGAGGTGACGAAGTCGAACCCGAACTTGCCGATGGCGAGCCGGGCCCCGCTCCAGAGCTCGAAGACCAG
This sequence comes from Gemmatimonadales bacterium, assembly GCA_038240915.1. Lineage (GTDB taxonomy): Bacteria > Gemmatimonadota > Gemmatimonadetes > Gemmatimonadales > GWC2-71-9 > CAVVWJ01. The sequence continues at coordinate 1,148 of JBBRGH010000080.1, forward strand.
GAAGCAGAGGAGGATGGGAATCGCGGCCGAGGCGGCGGTGAGCAGGCCCTTGAAGAGCCGGTCGCCATAGGAACTCCGCTCGAGCGAGGGCGGGGCGAGGGGAGCGGCGTCCGGCGCCAGATCTCGCTCGGTCAGGGCGGTCATGCCGGGAGTCTACCGCCTGCCCGAGGACGCACCGTCACGGGTGTGTAACGGATCGGTCACGGCGGGTCGAGCCGCGTCCGGATCAGCTCGATGAGCTTGACCGGCAGGGGACCGTAGTGCAGGTCGGCCGCCATCCGCTGCGCCGGCGGCTCCAGCATCCAGCGCAGGAAGGCGCGAAGGGCCTGATCCTTGGCGCTGGGGGCCGCCCCCGTGTGCACTAGCAGCCACGTGAAGGAGCTGATCGGGTAAGCCTCGGCACCCGGGGCGTTGGTGATGGATACCCGGAAGTCGGTGGTGGGCGCGAACGTCGCCCCGGCGGCGGCGGCGCTCACCGCCTTGAGCGTGGCGGCGACGAACTGGCCGGACGCGTTCCTCAGCTCGGCCGCAGGCAGCCCGTTCGACTGGGCGTAGATCAGCTCGACGTAGCCGATCGATCCCGCCGACTGCTTCACCTGCTGGGTGACGCCCTCGTTGCCTTTCCCGCCCAGCCCGGCCGGCCACTGGACCGAGGTGGCCTGACCCACCACCCGTTTCCACTCGGGTGAGACCTTCGACAGGTAGTCGGTGAAGATGTACGTCGTGCCCGAGCCGTCGGAGCGGTGCACGACGAGGATATCCTCGGCGGGCAGCGCGACCCCGGGATTGAGCTGGGCGATGCGCCGGTCGTTCCAGCGCGTGATCCGGCCAAGGAAGATGTCGGCGAGGGTCGGGCCGTCGAACCGGAGCGGCCGGCCGGACAGCGCCGGGAGATTGTAGGTGGCGACGACCGCGCCGAGCACGGTGGGCACGTGGAGCACCTTGCCCTGGACCGCGGCGATCTGCTGGTCGGTCATCGGCCCGTCGGTGGCCCCGAAGTCCACCGTGCCTTCGGTGAACTGGCGGATGCCGCCCCCCGAGCCGATGGACTGGTAGTTGATCCGCACGCCCGACTCCCGCGCGTAGGCGTCGAACCACTTCGAGTAGAGCGGATTGGGAAAGGTGGCGCCGGCGCCGGTGAGCACCGCGCCGGCGGGCCGGGCGGCCGCGGTATCGGTGCCCGGCGCACCGGCGGAGGAGGGAGGCGCCCGGTCGCCGCCGCACGCCGCGAGCGCAAGACCGAGGAGGCAGGCGGCGGGGGACGTACGGAGCATGGGACCGGCTCCTCTCCGGGGTCGGGCTCGCGTCAGTTGCTCGCGATCGCCTTGCCGCCGGCCTTGAGGGTGGGAAGGCGGGCCTGGACCAGCTGCACCACCTCGGCCGGAAGCGGCGCGTAGTTCAGGTCGCCGGCCATCTTCTGCGCCTCGGGCGACACCATCCACGTCAGGAAGTCCTTCACGACCTTCGCCTTGGCCGGGTCCTTGGCGTCCTTGTGGATCAGGAGCCAGGTGAATGAAGCGATCGGATAGGCCTCGGCGCCGGGCGCGTTGGTGATCGAGACCCGGAAATCGGTGTCCTTCGGCAGCTTGGCGGACGCCGCCGCGGCGGTGACCGAGGCCAGCGACGGGGTGACGAACTTGCCCGCGGCGTTCTTGATGTCACCGTAGCCCAGCTTGTTGGACAGGGCGTAGATCAGCTCGACGTAGCCGATGGCGCCTTCGGTCTGCTTCACCTGCTGGGTCACACCCTCGTTGCCCTTGCCGCCGAGGCCCACGGGCCAGCTGACCGAGGTGGCGTAACCCACCTTGTCCTTCCACTCGCGGGAGAACTTGTTGAGGTAGTCGGTGAAAATGTAGCTGGTGCCGGACCCGTCCGAGCGGTGCACTACGATCACGTCGAGGTCGGGCAGCTTGACGCCCGGGTTGAGGGCGGCGAGCCGCTTGTCGTTCCACTTGGTGATCCGGCCCATGAAGATGTCCACCAGGGCCGAGCCGTCGAACTTGAGCCGGGTATCGCCCAGGCCGGGGAGGTTGTAGGTGACCACCACCGCGCCGAGCACCGTCGGAATGTGAACGACGTTGGCGCCGACGGCGTCGATCTGCGACTGGTTCATCGGTCCGTCGGTGGCGCCGAAGTCCACCGTGCCTTCGGTAAACTGGCGGATGCCACCGCCCGAGCCGATGGACTGATAGTTGATCTGGACGCCGGTCTTCTTGTTATAGGCGTCGAACCACTTGGTGTAGATCGGATTGGGAAAGGTGGCCCCGGCCCCGGTCAGGGATTGGGCCGCGACCGGCACTGCCCCGACCAGGCCGGCAATGGCGACCGCGATGAGCTGGCTCCGCATGGCGTGTGTCCTCGGCCGTGAGATTTAGAAGTTCACCGTCAGGGCACTCCGGATGCCGCTGATGCTGGGCACCCCGCTGCCCTGGAAACTCTGGCGCTCGTAGCCCACCCGGAACTGCGCCTTGCTCGACATGTAGAAGCCAAGCACGGCGGTGAACAGAGTGGACCGGTCACCATCCAGATCGGTGTTGGGATCGGCATAGTCGAAGCGGATGGCCGGTTCGATGGCGTAGAGCCAGGAGGTCGGGCTCTTGAGCCGGTAGTTGTAGGCGGCCAGGCCCTGGATGCCCCGCATCCTGTTCTTGGAGGAGGTGGCGTCGGTGCCGCTGAGATACTCGGCCAGGGCGAAGACGCCCTCGTCGCCCGGCTTGCCGTACTGGGCGTCGGCGCCCCAGGCATAGTTGGTGAAGGCCGAGTCCACCACGCCGCCGACGGTGGTGATGCCGTCATGCGCGAACCAGGAAGCGCCGATGTCGATCTTGGGCGTGACCGAGGCCGTGGCCCGGGCGCCGAAGCTCTTCTTGTTGTTGACGTCGTTCAGGCTCTCGCCCTGGCCGTTGTAGGCGCCGACCTTGAGCGTGACCAGCTGGAGGTCGTTGAGCTTGTACTCGTACCGCAGGCTGGCGCCGACGTCGTGGGAGATGAATCCGGCCGAGCTGAAGATGTCGTTCGAGCCCCGCGCCACGAGGCCCTGGCCGGCGCCGCGCTCGATCGACGGCAGGTTGTTCGACGAGGTCAGCTCGTAGCGGCTGTAGGGCCGCTTCTCCTGGCCCGCGCGGAGGAAGAACGCGCCGGGATTGCCCTCCTTGGCGAAGCGGACGTCGATCCAGGCATCCCGGAGGCGGAGGCCGCTCCGGCCGGTGGTGCGGCAGCTGATGACGGGGGTGCCGCCGCCGGCGGGCACCGCGCTCGAGGTGCAGGTCGTGGCCACGCCCGACAGATTCCGACCGCCTTCGAAGGATGGCTGGATGTAGACCACCACGTTCTCCGTGATGTTCCCCCGGGCCTCGATCCGGGCGCGGCGGGTGAAGAAGTTGGTCTTGGCGCCCACCACCGACGCATAGTCCTCGTTGCCGAAGTAGTAGAACTGTTCCTGCAGCCGGCCGGTGACCTTGACGCTCGGGTAGACGGTCTGCGCCTGAGCGACCGCCGCTCCCGTCACCAGCGCCAGCGTCGTCCCAGCCAGAACCCTCCGAGTCAGCGAGCGCATGCGATCCCTTTCGAGTGCGAAATAGCGAGCCGATGGCGGACGCGGCATAAGAAGCCCGAGTCGCGTCACGAACCATCCCCGCGATTGTAACGAAGGCGTAAAGCGCCCCGGCACGACCCGGTCTCGGCATCGTCTCCACCGCAAAGGCGGCTTAGGTGACCCGGTCGTTACATGGTCGAAGGCCGACCGATATCTCCCGGCCTAAGCTTGGCTCCGCTCCGGGCCTCCGGACGAACCAACACTCGCTCAGAAGGACACGCCATGCCGGCGCGCGCGCCTCTTCCACGATCGCTCGTCCTCCTCCTCGCCCTCCTCGTCCCGCTCACCTCCCTCTCAGCGCAGGCCACCGGCCGGATCGTCGGCCGAGTGGTGGACGCCGGGCAGGGCGCGCCGGTGTCCGGGGCGGAGGTGGAGGTGGTTGACGCCCCGATCCATGCCGTGTCGGCCGTGGACGGCCGGTACACCCTGACGGGCGTCGCGGCCGGCATGGTAGCCGTGCGGGTACGGATGATCGGGTTCGGCCCCAAAGTCGTGACGGGAATCGTGGTCGCCGCGGGCCAGACGGTGGCCCAGGACGTCGCCATGGTTGCCGAAGCGGTCCAGCTGGCGGAGATCTCGGTCAGCGCGGCGTCGGAGCGGGGGACGGTGAACCGGGCGCTCGAAGAGCAGCGCAACGCCCCCAACATCGTCAACGCCGTCACCGCCGAGCAGATCGCCCGGAGCCCGGACAGCGACGCGGGGCAGGCGGTGCAGCGGGTGAGCGGGGTGACGGTCCAGGACGGGAAATACGTGTTCGTGCGCGGGCTGGGCGAGCGCTACACCACGACCTCGCTCGACGGCGCCCGCATCCCCAGCCCGGAACCGGAGCGGCGAGTGGTGCCGCTCGACCTATTCCCCGCCAGCCTGCTGGAGGGGATCACCACCTCGAAGACCTTCACGCCCGAGCAGCCGGGCGACTTCAGCGGCGCCCAGGTCAACCTCAAGACGCGCGAGTTCCCGCTCCGCCGGCTGGTGAGCTTCTCGGCCTCGGCCGGCTTCAACGACGCGGCCACCGGCAAGGACGTGGTCAAGGCGCCGACGGTCGGCCGGGAATGGCTCGGGTTCGGTGGGTCGTCCCGGCGCCTGCCCGAGAGCGTGCGCAGCGCGGGCTCGCTGACCGGACTCGACCAGCAGCAGCAGAACGCGCTTATCGGCTCGTTCCGCAACGTGTGGAGCTCCGACGCAGGCAGCGGCTCGGCCAACGGCTCGTTCGGCGTCTCGGTGGGTGGCGAGGATCCGGTGTTCGGCCAGCCCATCGGCTACATCGGCTCCCTCAGTTACTCCTACGGCCAGGAGGTCCGGCGCGCGGAGACCGAGGGACTGGCCGCGCTAGGGGGGACGCCCGGCACCACGGTGCCGTTCAACACTTATCACGGCTCCAGCGCCCGGAACAGCGTGCTCTGGGGCGGCCTCCTCAACCTGAGCTCGCGGTTCGGTTCCTCGACCCGGCTGGCCTTCAACAACACGTATACCCGAAGCGCGGACAACGAGGCCTCGGACTTGGTGGGCTTCAACGAAGAGTTCTCCTCACCGTTCGACTTCACCCGGCTCACCTACACCGAGCGGTCGGTGCGCTCCAGCCAGCTCTCGGGTGAGCATCTGCTGGGCCGGCGGCACTTCGTCTCGTGGGCGGTCACCTCCGCAGGGGTCACCCGGAACGAGCCGGACCGGTCGGATGTGGGGTACGTAGCGGAGCCCGATCCCGCGACCGGCGTGCTCACCCCGGTCGAGTGGTTCGGCCAGGCCCGCTTCGCCACGCGCACGTTCAGCCAACTGGACGAGCACAGCTGGGACCTGGCGGGCAACTACCGCCTGTCTCTGGGCTCGTTGGAGCATCCATTGACCTTGAAGGCCGGGGCGGCGTATCGGACGGTGCACCGCGACGCCGACTCGCGGGCTTACGACATCGTCAACCGCACGCTCACCGATGCCGAGCGCCAGGTCGCGCCCGAGGGAGTCTTTACGGCGGCCAACATCGCGGCGTCCAGCTTCCTCCTCAATGCCAACGCCAACGCGGGGCGCTACACCGCGTCCGACCGGATCAGCGCGGGCTACGTCCAGCTCGAGTGGCCGCTGAGCTCGCGGCTGCAGCTGATCGGCGGGGCCCGGCTCGAGCGCTGGCACCTGGATGTGGACACCCGCACGGTCCAGGGGACCACCATCTCGGCCCAGCCGCGGCAGACGGACGTACTGCCGTCACTGGCCCTCAACTACCGCTTGGCCGCCGATCAGAACCTCCGGCTGTCGGCCAGCCAGACGCTCTCGCGACCGGAGTATCGCGAGCTCTCGCCGGTCCCCTACTTCGAGCAGGTCGGACTCCTCACCACGTTCGGGAATCCCGATCTCCGGCGGGCGCTGATCCAGAACTACGACGCGCGGTGGGAGTGGTATCCCGGCGCCGGCGAGGTGCTCAGCTTCGGGGTCTTTGCCAAGCGGTTCACCAGCCCGATCGAGAAAGTGATCATCCTCTCGGCCGGGGCCGCGGCCCTCAGCTACGTCAACGCCGATCGGGCCAACAACTACGGCATGGAGGTCGAGCTCCGGAAGAACCTCGGCCTCGTGGCCCCGGCGCTCACACCGTTCACGCTGTTCGCCAACGGCACGCTGATGAAGAGCGACATCACGCCGGGCAACTCGGGGATCTCGGCCCTCACCAACGCCAACCGGCCCATGGTGGGCCAGTCGGAGTACGTGGTCAACGCGGGCCTCGGCTGGTCCAGCGCCTCCGGGAGCTGGAATGCCACGGTGCTCTACAACGTGGCCGGGCGGCGGATCGCCGAGGCGGGCGTGGCGGGGCTGCCGGACGCCTACGAGGAGGCACGGCACCTGCTCGACGCCTCGATCCAGTTGCCGGTCATCAGCGTGATGTCGATGCGGTTGGACGCCAAGAATCTGCTCGATTCGCCGTACCGGCTGACCCAGGGCGTCGTGGAACGGCACGCCTACCATCTCGGCCGGGTCTTCGCCGTCGGCTTCAACTGGCAGCCGTGACGGTCGGCCCGGCCGTGACGGCGGGCGGTTTGACACGACTGTGACGAGCACGTGGCCCTGAGCGTACGAGACTCTGGCTGTTTGATACCGCGCGACCGGGACCGGCGCGCGCCGAAGACACACTCCAGCTTCCGAGGGAATTGATGATGGTGACCAGAGGTTTCCTTGCCACGCTCGCGGTCCTCGCCGGGGTCGGCGCGACTGCCTGCAGCGACAGCAACGGTGGAAACGGGCCGAGCTCGCTGGCCGCGCCGACCGGCGTGACCGCCACCCAGCCCGCGCTGACGTCCATCCACCTCTCCGGGACGGCGGCCACGGGGGCCACGGGGTACCTGGTCGAGCGGGCCGACGCCTCCAGTCCTGGCGCCTTCGCCCAGATCGGCGACGTGGTCTCAGGGACGAGCATCGACGACAACGTCACCGAGGGCGTGGCGTACAGCTATCGCGTCGCCTCGGTGTCGGCCTCGGACACGAGCGACTTCAGCGCAGCGGTGAGCTTCACCACCGGCCTCAAGGAGGCCACCCTCACCGACGGTGCCCCGGTCAACGCCAGCCGAACCCTCTACTCCGACACCGTTTACACCCTGAGCGGGTACGTCAAGGTGGCCAGCGGCGCCACGCTCACGATCCAGGCGGGCACCAAGATCATCGGCGACACCACCAAGCTTGGCAGCTCGCTGTGGATCCTCCGCGGCGCCAAGATCGACGCCCAGGGCACGGCCGCGGCGCCGATCGTGTTCACCTCGGCCCGGAGCCCGGGCAACCGGAAGCCCGGCGACTGGGGCGGGATCATCATCGTCGGCAACGGCATCATCAACCGCGACGGCGCCAGCATCCTGACCGAAGGCGGCGCGGCGGGCGTGGCGGAGAACTACGCCGGCGGGAACGACAACAGCGACAACAGCGGCACCCTGCGCTACGTCCGGATCGAGTTCGCGGGCTACGACATCTCCAACGGCGCGGGCCAGGAGCTCAACTCCCTGTCGAGCTACGCCGTCGGCCGCGGCACGACCTACGAGTACATCCAGACGATGTCCGGCCTGGACGATTCCTTCGAGTTCTGGGGCGGGGCGGTCGACACCCGGTACCTGGTCTCCTACGAGTCGGGCGACGACCACTTCGACTGGACCGAAGGCTTCCAGGGCCGGGGTCAGTTCCTGATCGCCCTGCAGACCCAGCGGCTCAACCCCCAGACCAACGCCGGCGTCTTCTCCGCCGACCCGCGCGGGTTCGAGGGTGACGGCTGCGACCCGCTTCCGGGCAGCGGCTGCACGGTGACCAACACGCCGGTCGGCGCCGGCGCCAGCGCGCCGTACTCGATGCCGGTCTGGGCCAACTTCACCGTCATCGGCACCGGCCAGCTCGGCGGCTTCCCGACCGACGGCAACGGCGCGGTCCTGCGCCGGGGCACGGGCGGCACCCTGTTCAACGGCATCATCGCCCGCTTCCCGGGCACCGGCCTGCAGATGCGGGACGCCTTCACGGACTCGCTCCGGCTCCGGGACTCGCTCAACATCACCAACCTGATTCTGGCGGAGAACGGGCCGTCGGCAACGCCCACCAACTACGACGCGGACGGGGCCGATCTGCTGGCCACCTGCCCGGCCGGGGCCGACGTCGAGACCTGCCGCCGGTTCGCGCAGGCCGGCAAGTTCGCCGGCTCCAACCATCAGGTGGGCACCGCGGCGGCGAGCCTGATCACCAGCCTCAACCCGACCGGGCTCGACTGGACCCCCAAAGCGACAGCGGGCCAGCCCGACCCGACCACCGGTGGCAGCACCGTCGTGCCGGCACACTTCGACGCCCGAACGGCCGGGTTCTTCGGCGCGGCCATGCCGAAGACGAGCTACATCGGTGCCGCCGATCCCGCGGGCGCCAAGTGGTGGGAGGGGTGGACCGCGTACAACATCAACTGAGCTTCGGATCCCAGGACCACTTCCCCGACGGACCCGGGCGGCACCTGCCGCCCGGGTCTGCCACACCAGGACCAGCGTCGATGCTCCGCTTGTTCACCTTCCTGATTGGTGCCAGTACCGCGCTCGGCGCTTGCGCCGAGCGGGAGGCGGCCGCCGCGCCGCCGGCCCACCGCCCGACCCACGTGGACAGCATCCTGCCCCGGGCCGAGGCCCTGCGGCGGTTCCAGGCGTCGGCCAGGCCGGCCGACGGGCTGGCGCACGGCGTGCCCAGCCGGGATGCCCTGGTGCACGCCTTCGTCCGCGCGCTCGAGACCCGCGACACCGCCGGGCTCCGGGCGCTCGCGCTCACCCGGGACGAGTACGCCTTCCTCTACTACCCGACCGCGTCGCAGGGTCTGCCGCCCTACGACCTGCCGCCCGACCTGCTGTGGTTCATGCTCCAGAGCGCCAGCGACAAGGGCCTCACCCGCCTGCTCGCCGCCCGGGCCGGTGGCGGACTCGGCTACGAGCGCTACCGCTGCGATCCGGAGCCGAGCCGGGAAGGCGCGAACCTGCTCTGGGGACCGTGCCTGGTCCGGCACCGGCGCGGCGGGCGCATGGTGACCGAACGGCTGTTCGGGCTGGTGATCGAGCGGGCGGGGCAGTTCAAGTTCGTGAGCTACGGCAACAAGCTCTGACGATCAGGCCAGGGCAAGCACGCAGCCGGCCGTGAGCAACGCGATCAGCTGACCGGCCAGGACGTCCCCGGGGAAATGCACGCCGAGGCGGACGCGCGAGAAGCCCACCAGCAGCGACAGCAGAAGCAGCGGCACCGCCAGCACGGGGAAGGCGATGCCGTAGCCGAGGGCCACCGACATCGCCGCCGCCGCGTGGCCCGAGGGGAAGGAGAATCGGTCGGGCTCGGCCACGAGGGCCGTGCGCATGCCGGATTCCGCCGGCCGCGTCCGGGCCACGGAGCGTTTGACGAGCTGGACGACCAGATGCGATGCCACCAGGGTGGTGAGTGTCAGCGCCGACGCGGCGTGGA
>JBBRGH010000081.1:0-10541 GCA_038240915.1 Gemmatimonadales bacterium
GTCGATCGAGTCCTGCACGCAGCGCACGACGAGGGTAGCGCCCACCTGGCCCGCCAGCCAGTCACGGTACACGAGCGCCTCGGGGAAGTTGTGACCGGTGTCGATGTGGAGCAGCGGAAACGGCAGCTTGCCGGGCCAGAACGCCTTCTGGGCGAGCCGCACGAGGCAGATGGAGTCCTTGCCGCCAGAGAAGAGCAGCATCGGTCGCTCGAACTGCGCAGCCACCTCGCGCATGACGAAGATCGCCTCGTTCTCCAGCCAGCGGAGGTGCCCACTGGAGGCATGCCGCGCGGCGGTGGAAGGCAGGGAGCCGGTCGTCTCTGGGGTCACTCGTGCCTCTCCGTGATCGTGGTTCCCGGCCCGAGCCCCCAATCTAGAAGGCTCGGGGAGAGTGGTGGGGGACCGGACACAGCATGCCGCGGTGCCGCCGGGGCCGGGCGCCATATTGCGGCGTTCGCGAGGATGGCGGAACCGGTGGAGGACTCCGCCGTTCGCATCGTCCCGCGCGACCTCCGACGACCCCCGGTGCCGCGTCCCCCCGCGCGGCTACCTTCCCCGCAATACCTGCGCATCGATGTGCGCGGTATGACCAGCTCGAGGTTAAGCGGCACGAGCCTCAGAACGGAATCGCTTACGAATAGTCGAGATACGTCACACCCGTACCGTTGACTTATCGAACGCCCTGGGCCCGGCACGATGCCTTCTCTCGGCTGGTGAGGGTTCGCGGCGGAAGACGCCGGTAGGCAGAATACCTGGTGAGATTTCGAGGCGGGGCGGTCATCGGCCCCCAGCTCCCCCTCGCGGCGGCGGCGAAGTACCTTGGAGGCATGGCTTGGCTCAACTACCACCATCTCCTCTACTTCTGGACCGTCGCGCGAGAAGGCAGCATCACGCGGGCGACGCAGAAACTCCACCTCACCCAGCCCACCATCAGCGCGCAGATCAAAGCGCTCGAGGTGAGCCTGGGCGAGCGCTTGTTCGAGCGCACCCACCGGCGACTGGTGTTGACCGAAGTCGGGCAGGCAGTCTACCGCTACGCAGAGGAGATCTTCACGCTCGGCCGGGAGCTGCAGGACTTCGTAGCCAGCCGGCCCACCGGCCGCCCGCCCTTGCTGACTGTGGGAATCGCCGATCAGGTGCCCAAGCTTGTCGCGTACCGACTGCTCGCGCCGGTGCTCGGGGGTAGCGCTCCGGTCCGGCTGGTTTGCCGGGAAGACAAAATCGAGCGGCTCTTCGCCGATCTCTCCGCGAGTACGCTCGACTTGGTGCTGAGCGACGCACCACTGACCAACCACGCCGGGGTCAGGGCCTTCAATCACCGGCTCGGCCATACGAGAGTGCGCGTCTTCGGAGTGACGGCGCTGGCCAAGCGCTACCGGAAGGGTTTTCCGCAGTCGCTTGCCGGCGCCCCGTTCCTGCTGCCCACCGAGGGGACCAGCCTGCGCCGGTCGCTGGAGGAATGGTTCGATCGCCACCGCATCCTTCCCGCCGTAGTCGGGGAGTTCAGCGACAGCGCGCTGCTCAAGGAGTTCGGGATGGCCGGGGTCGGCCTGTTCGCCGCGCCAGCGGCGGTAGCGGGGGATATCCAACGGATGTACCAGGTACAGGTGGTCGGCGAACTGAAGGGAGTTCGCGAAGGGTTTTACGCCATCACCCTCGAGCGCCGCCTCCGGCATCCGGCGCTCGTGGCCATTTCGGAAGCAGCACACCGGCGACTGCTCGGGTAGCTTAGACACCGATCCAGGCCTTGGCGCGGTCGGATCCCGTTCCCGCTGGGACCCAGTGCCTCGGGCGCCACGAGTCCCGTCAACGACCCCGGTTCAGTTAGACATCCGTCAGGCCGCCATCGCAATCTCGCGGACCGAACGACGGTCGCCGTCGACGACTGCTACCACGAGTTCCCACTACCACCTCCGGGGCCGCGCTTTCGCCAATCGGCAAGAATACGAGGCGACAAACGAATCGACAAATTGAACTTTCCGTACTTATTCATCGATGGCGTCACAGCTGAACCCCGGAACCCACTACCACAATATTCACACGCTCGATGAATAGCATTCGATAGTTCGATTGGAACAACCCCGCATGCCGCCCTAGGTTTGAGTTGCGCCTCCTCCGTTCATCGCCGCCCAGACCTTCGTCCCGCAGTGGGAGCCCCACCGGAGGGATTCACGCCCACCCTGCTCACACTGCTGGAGAGCCCGGGCATACACATCGCACCGGCGATCGGGGCGCTCCAAACCGCCGCCCAGGGCCAGTCCACACAGAAGGTGCTGCACCAGGTAATCACCGCGCGCACGATGTTCTTGCTGGTGGGCAGCTTGCTTAGTGGCGTCGCGATGGGCGAGAGCAACTGGAAGGTGGTGGAGGGCATCTTCGATACGAAGGCCCCCATCTTTCGCGGGGCGCTTTGCCTGCTTCTGTTGGAGATGGGGATCCTGGCGGGGAGTCGGATTGCGGACCTGCGCAAGGTCGGTCCGTTCCTGGGTGCGCCCGATCAGGGGGCGCCGGAAAGAGACGTCCGGACGGCGTTCTTGGCCCTAAGAACTCGAGGCTGGAACCCATGAACACTATCCTCCGCATGGTGCCTGGTTCGCCATCGAAACCCCGTCTCAGCTTCCCTTCAGGCCTAGCGCTGCCCGGGACGCAGAGGGTACTTGATTGAACGACACGCCGTATCGCAATCGTGAGGCGGTGCTGGCCACGAAGCACGGCAAGGAACGTGCGGTCGCGCGTCCGCTCCGCGCGGCGCTCGGGCTCGTCGTTTCGGTTCCCGATGGGATTGACACGGACCTCCTCGGAACCTTCACGGGCGAAGTGAAGCGAGCCGGCACGCCGCGTGAAGTCGCGATCAGCAAGGCGCGACTGGGCATGCGCGCGAGAGGCATACCCCTCGGCCTCGCCAGCGAAGGAAGTTTTGGACCACATCCGCTGATACCGTTTCTTGGCGTGTCTGACCACGAGATCCTGGCCTTCGTGGATGATGAGAAAGGGATTACCGTGGTCGAAAGCCTGCTCTCCGAAGATACAAACTTCGCTCACTGCTCGGCGCGAACACTCAGTGATCTGGCCGCCTTTGTGAAGCAGGCGCAGTTCCCTTCGCACGCATTAATCGTGCGGCCGAATGACGGACTAGAGACAGGGCTTTTGTACAAGGGCATTGCCGATTCGGAGGCCCTTGAAGACGCCGTCAATCGCTGTGCCGCGGCATCGTCGGACGGGATGGCGCACGTGGCAACGGACATGCGCGCCCACGTCAACCCGACCCGGCAAAAGGCGATTCGACGCGTGGCCTTCCGACTCGCCCGTCGCCTTGCCTCGCTCTGTCCGTCATGTGGAGCGCCCGGTTGGGGGCGGACTGGAGTCGAGAAGGGTCTGCCGTGCCAAGTCTGTGGCACCCCGACGGCATTGGTGAGACATGAAATCTTTGGGTGTGCCCGATGTGATTGTACCGATGTAAGACCGCGCAGCGACGGGCGGCAAAAGGCCGAGGAGCGCCACTGCCCATCCTGTAACCCATGATGGACAAGACGAATGGAGAACAGCGGTCTCCCCTTCGAAAGCGTGTCGACCGAACCAACCGAATCTCGCAAGATTACGCATCGGTCATTACTGGACGCGGAGTCGCGGCCCAGTTCGAGCGTCCGGTGCTGCTGCGCCTCGGCGGCAAGGAGGTGATTGTCGTGACCCACCTTCCACGGCAGGCCTGGTGAAGGGTCCGCTGCCGCTACTGCACATCGACAGCGGCCACAATCTTCCGGAGACCATCGAGGATCGCGACCGATGGACCGAGGAGATCGGCGCAAAACGGCGAACGGGGACCCGAGCAGACGGCCAGCGTTCAGCGGCGGCCATGGAGGGCCGGAAGAGAGGGGGGTACTTCTGATTATGGACCGAGTGAGTCCCGAGTCGGCTCAGGTTATCGCAATGACTCCCTGATTGGCGTAGTCATGGGCAGCAAGTCCGACTGGGAAATGCTACGCCACGCCACCGAGATACTATCCCAGTTCGACGTTTCCTATGAATCTCGAATCGTTTCAGCCCAGCGGCCCATCGTCCGGTCGCTGCGGGTGGTACTGCCCGCGCGACCGCGCCAGCTGCACCAGCCGGCCGGCGCAGCGGTCGCTGACCGGCTAGGAGGTCCGGCGATGGGTGTCGGCGCCCCGCCGCTGCCGCGTCGTCACCAGCTTCGTCCCGCCACGATTTTGAGCATCGCGACATCGAGCGAGAGATCCGCCACCAGCTTCTTCAGCCGTCGATTCTCATCCTCGAGCTGCTTCAGCCGCCGGATCCCGGCCTTCAACATCCCGCCGTATTTCGCGCGCCAGCGGTAGAAGGTGGTCTCGGTGATGCCGTGGCGTCGACAGAACTCGCGCACCGTGCTCGCCGCTTCCTGCAGGATGCCAACGATCTGCTCGTCGCTGAACTGCTTCCGTTTCATGGGACCACCTCCGCCTCGGCGGAGCTGATCCCCAACCTACCTCCTGGCCCGTTATCGGGGAGCAGGTCCGGGGTCCTGAGGCTGGAGGTGTGAAGCCCTACGGCAAACCCCGCCGCCACCGTTTCGGGCGCGACTTGGTGAGGAGTCTCACCGCTTGCCGACGTCACACAGGAGGCGAATCGTCGCTGTCAAGAAGAGAACCGGACGCCGCCAGCGGCTCCGCCCGTCCACCGGGCTGGCGGCCGCGTCCGGTGGATGAGCGAGGTCGAGCGTACTATGGTTCTCTGGATGCTCACGACGCCGACCGACCTCCAGACCATCCTGGACCGCGACATGACTGGCGCCGCCCCGCTCAAGCGCTACGGAGGACCGTCGCAGCGGCGCACCCACATCTCTCGGCCTCCGCACGCTCGCCACGCGCCGCCCGCCGATCGCATGGGTCGAGGACCATCCGACCGTCGGCAGGGGCTGCAATGGCTCCGGTGAGGATCCCCCCCGGCCCGGCACGGGCGCAGACCGCCCATCCTTCGCCGTCCATCCTGACCATCAACGGCGGCTCGTCGACCATCCGGTTCGCCGTGTATGAGGCGGGCGAGACACTGTGGCGGCGTCTCGACGGGAAGATCGATCGCATCGGTTCACGCGGAACGACCCTGGTCGTGAACGATCCGACCGGTCCACCGCAGGCCCCTCGCCGGCTCGCCGCCGCAGATCACCGCACGGCGGTGGGCTTGCTGCTGGACTGGCTCGAGGCGCAGCCGGTGTTCGCCTCGGTCGGCGCCGCGGGCCACCGCGTGGTGCATGGCATGCAGCATTCGGCCCCCGAGCGGGTCACGCCGAAGCTGCTGGCGGAACTGCGCCGCCTGACGCCCTATGCCCCCGAGCATTTGCCGCGCGAGATCGCGCTGATCGAGGCGCTCGGGCGGCGGCATCCGCAGCTGCCCCAGGTGGCATGCTTCGACACCGCTTTTTACCGCACCTTGCCGCGGGTCGCCAGGCTCCTGGCGATCCCGCGGCGCTACGCCGCGAAGGGCATCGAGCGTTACGGCTTCCACGGCCTATCCTACGCCTACCTGCTGGAGGAGCTCGGCCGCCTCGATCCCGCGGCTCCGAGCGGCCGGGTGATTCTCGCGCATCTCGGCAACGGCGCCAGCCTGGCCGCCGTGCGCGACGGCCGCTGCATGGATACCA
This sequence comes from Gemmatimonadales bacterium, assembly GCA_038240915.1. Lineage (GTDB taxonomy): Bacteria > Gemmatimonadota > Gemmatimonadetes > Gemmatimonadales > GWC2-71-9 > CAVVWJ01. Next base: position 5,633 of record JBBRGH010000081.1, read on the forward strand.
GCATGGGCTTAACACCCACGTCGGGACTGGTGATGAGCACCCGCTCGGGGGACCTGGATCCGGGCCTGGTCTACTACCTCGCACGCGCGGAGCGCATGACCCCGGCGCGATTTCAGCGGATGGTGAACCACGAATCCGGCCTGCTCGGCGTATCGGCGATCAGCGGCGACCTGCGGGATCTGCTTGCGCGGGAAGCCGGCAACGCGCGGGCGGCTGATGCCGTGGAACTGTTCTGCTACGGTGCCAGAAAGTGGATCGGCGCCTTCGCCGCGGTCCTGGGCGGCCTGGACACGCTCGTCTTCGCCGGCGGCATCGGTGAGAATGCGCCCGGCGTGCGCGCGCGCATCTGTGACGGGCTGGGCTTCCTGGGCATCGACCTGGAGGACACCCGGAATGCCGGGTCGGCGGGGGTGATCTCCAGCGACGGCAGCCGGGCCACGGTGCGCGTCATCCGGACGGACGAGGAGCTGATGATTGCGCGCTTGGTCTGGCGGTGCTGGGGCGGCGACCTGAGAGGACGCCTTCGGACACAACGTGACCATGGCGGCGCACCGTGACACCGCGAGCCAGATGCCACCCATGAACGCCACCACGCGACCACTCACGCCGGGGCTGCTGCGAAAGCTGGATGCCTACTGGCGAGCCGCCAACTACCTGTCGGTGGGCCAGATCTACCTCTACGACAATCCGCTCCTGAAGCAGCCGCTCGAGCTGGCGCACATCAAGCCGCGGCTACTCGGCCACTGGGGCACGACGCCGGGGCTGAACTTCATCTACGCTCACCTGAACCGCGTCATCGCCCAGCAGGACCTGAACGTCGTCTACATCGCGGGGCCGGGGCACGGGGGCCCCGGCATGGTGGCGAACGCCTACCTGGAAGGGACCTACAGCGAGATCTATCCCGACATCGCGCAGGACGAGGACGGGATGCGTCGGCTGTTCAAGCAATTCTCCTTTCCCGGCGGCATCCCGAGTCACGTCGCGCCCGAGACCCCGGGCTCGATTCACGAGGGCGGTGAGTTGGGCTATGCGCTGTCGCACGCATACGGCGCGGTGTTCGACAATCCCGATCTCCTCGTCGCCTGCGTCGTCGGCGATGGCGAGGCGGAGACCGGCGCGCTGGCCACCAGCTGGCACTCGAACAAGTTCCTCAACCCGGTCCACGACGGCGCCGTGATCCCCATCCTGCACCTGAACGGCTACAAGATCGCCGGCCCCACCGTGCTGGCCCGCATTCCGCGCGATGAGCTCGACGCGCTCTTCCGCGGGTACGGCTACGCGTCGTATGTCGTCGAAGGCGACGAGCCGGCGGAGATGCACCAGCGCATGGCGGGGACGCTGGATGCCGTGGTCGCCGAGATCCGCCGCATCCAAGCCGACGCCCGCGCCAACGGCTTCCGGCGGCGGCCGCGCTGGCCCATGATCATCCTGCGCTCGCCGAAGGGCTGGACCGGCCCGAAGGTGGTCGACGGCCACCCGATCGAGGGCACGTTCCGGTCCCATCAGGTCCCGATCGGGGACATGAGCCACCCGGGGCATCTGAAGCTGCTGGAAGAGTGGATGCGGAGCTATCGTCCGCAGGACCTGTTCGACGCGACCGGCCGGCTGCGGTCCGACCTGGCGGAGTTGGCTCCCCCGGGCGAGCGCCGCATGAGCGCCAATCCGCACGCCAACGGGGGCCGACTGCTGCGGGACCTGCAGCTGCCCGATTTCCGCGACTACGCGGTCACGGTGCCCACGCCCGGCGCCGTGGACGCCGAGGCCACGCGAGTCCAGGGCCAGTTCATCCGGGACGTGATCAGACACAATCCGACCAACTTCCGGGTGTTCAGCCCGGACGAAACGACCTCGAACCGCTGGGGCGCGGTGTTCGAGGTGACGGACCGGTGCTCGACGGCGGAGATCGTCGCCGGTGACGACCACGTCGCGCCCGACGGCCGGGTGATGGAGATGTTGAGCGAGCATCAATGTGAAGGCTGGCTCGAGGGGTACCTGCTCACCGGTCGCCACGGCTTCTTCTCGTGCTACGAAGCGTTCATCCACATCGTCGATTCGATGTTCAACCAGCATGCGAAATGGCTGAAGGTGGCGAACCAGATTCCGTGGCGCCGGCCGATCGCGTCGCTGAACTATCTGCTGTCGTCGCACGTGTGGCGCCAGGACCACAACGGCTTCAGCCATCAGGACCCGGGGTTCATCGATCATGTGGTGAACAAGAAGGCGGAGGTCATCCGCGTCTATCTGCCGCCGGATGCGAACACGCTGCTCAGCGTCACCGACCACTGCCTCCGCAGCCGGAACTACGTGAACGTGATCGTGGCCGGCAAGCAACCGGCGCCGCAGTGGCTCGCCATGGATGCCGCCATCAAACATTGCGCGGCCGGCATCGGTATCTGGCAGTGGGCGGGCAATGCCCAGGGCGGCGACCCCGACGTGGTCATGGCGTGCTGCGGTGACGTCCCGACGCTGGAGACGCTGGCCGCCGTCGAGCTGCTCCGGAACCATCTGCCCGAGCTGAGAATTCGGGTGGTCAACGTGGTTGACTTGATGAAGCTCCAGCCGCGGAGCGAACACCCCCACGGCTTGAGCGACGAGGAGTTCGACGCGCTCTTTACCCGGGACAAGCCGATCATCTTCGCCTACCACGGGTATCCGTTGCTCATCCATCGCCTGACCTATCGCCGCACGAACCACGCGCATCTGCATGTGCGCGGGTACAAGGAGGAAGGCACGACGACCACGCCATTCGACATGACCGTGGTGAACGACCTGGATCGATTTCATCTGGTCGCCGACGTGCTCGAACGCGGGTCGCAACGCGGTGAGCGGGCCGCAGAGCTCAAGCAGATCGTGCACGACAAGCTACTCGAGCACAAGCGATATATCGTGGAGCAGGGCGAGGACCTGCCGGAGATTCGGCACTGGAAGTGGGGTGTTCCCGATGGATCTCGCTGACCTGACGAGTCGAGTCGGCTCCGTCGCCCGCGTCGGCGACCTCGCGCCTGCCGCGGTGGGCGGCCCCCTCCTGCTCGCCGGCGACGTCGGCGGGACCAAGGTGGACCTGGGCCTCTACAGCGTGCGCCAGGGGGCCGGCGCCCCTTTGGTGGAAGCCGAGTTCCCCAGTGCGCGGTACGCCAGCCTGGGATCGGTGGTGCGCGAGTTTCTGGGCGCGGCGACGGTCCGGATCGATCGTGCCTGCTTCGCCGTCGCCGGTCCGGTGATCGGGGGGCGGGCGCAGGTGACGAACCTGCCCTGGCTGCTCTCCGAGCAGGAGCTCTCGGAAGAACTGCACATACCGGCCGTGCATCTGCTGAACGATCTGGAAGCGATCGCCGTGGCGGTCCCGGCGCTGCAGCCTCCCGATCTGCATCCCCTCAACGTGGGCGAGCCGGTACCGGGCGGCGGCATCGGGGTGGTCGCCCCTGGGACCGGCCTGGGGGAGGCCTTCCTGGTGTGGAACGGCGTCCGGTATCAGGCGTACCCATCGGAGGGCGGCCACGCGGACTTCGCCCCGACGTCGGAGATCGAGGCCGGACTGCTCGCCTTTCTCCGCCGGGAGTTCGATCACGTGAGCGTCGAGCGCGTCTGCTCGGGTCCGGGGATCGTCAACATCTACCGGTATCTCCGCGCCACGGGCCATTTCTCCTCATCACCCGCCGTCACCCAGGCGATTGCCGCGGCCCCGGATTCGGCTCGGTTGATCACCGAGGCCGCGCTGCGCCGGCCGGAGCCCGATCCGCTCAGCGCGGCGGCCCTGGACCTCTTCCTCTCGGTGCTCGGCGCGGAGGCAGGCAGCTTTGCGCTGAAGGTTTTGGGGACCGGCGGTGTCTATCTCGCCGGCGGCATCCCGATGCGCGTGCTCCCGGCGCTGAACGAGGGCCGATTCCTGCGGGCGTTCACCGGCAAGGGACGAATGGGCGCGTTGCTGTCACGCGTCCCCGTGCACGTGGTGCTTCGCCGGGCCGCGCTCCTCGGGGCGGCGTCGCGCGGCCTGGAGCTGTCGGAGGCGACGTCCATCTGAGAAGGGAAGTGCGATGCCGCGCGCGGTGTGACTCATGGTGCCGGCCGGCCTGGTGGACCAGGAGATCGCGGCGCTGGCACCGCCCGGCGACCAGTGCTGGAGGTAACCACGTGAACCGCGCGTGATGCTCCACTCTACCGCCATTGGTTCGCGAGTGGGCCCTTTGCCGCATGGTCACGACGACCACAGCAGTGGCACCTCAGGGTTTGCCGCGGCGCATGCTTCGGCGCTCGGCGATTAGAGAACCGACTACCCCAGCCGCCAGGATTGCTAGCACGACCGTCAGCAAGTACAGGTTGAAGTGATTGCCGAGAGCGCGCTTCAGCCATTCGGCAAGCAGCATCTTGACCCCCACGACAAGAAGGACAAGAGCAAGCGACAGCTTGAGGTACCGGAACCTGTCCACCAAGCCGGCCAGGGCGAAATAGAGCGACCGCAGGCCGAGGATGGCAAAGACGTTGCTGGTGAAAACCAGGAACGGGTCGGCGGTGATTGCAAAGATCGCCGGGATAGAGTCAACGGCGAAGATCAGATCGGTGGCCTCGACCATGACGAGCGCCAGCGCCAGCGGGGTGAGGAGGAGCACTCCGGGCCGGGCCTTCTCAACGACCTCATCCGGTAGCGCCAAAGCACCGGGGACCTCGCTCTCGTACGACGCGGGCGAACTGGCACGAACAGTGAAGTGCTCACCGTGAAACCTGGCGGTCACGGGGAAGAAGCGGCGCGTCAATCGCACCACGATGTTCTTGTTCGGATCAGCGTGCTCTGTCTTGAGGAAGAGCATCTTGATCGCCGTCAGAATCAGGAAGATCGCAAAGACGTACAGAACCCAGTGGTACTCGGCGATCAGTCGTGCCCCAAGGCCGATCATCGCACCGCGCATGACCA
>JBBRGH010000082.1:0-10527 GCA_038240915.1 Gemmatimonadales bacterium
TCAACGGCGGGGTCCACACCGGCTTCCGGTTCGCCCATGCCAAGGGGATCGTGCTGACCGGCACGTTTACCCCCGCGCCGTCGGCCCACACCGTCAGCCGAGCGGCCCATCTGGCGGGTCCCGCGGTGCCCGTCACGGTCCGGCTGTCCGATGGTACGGGCGTGCCCCAGATCAACGACGACAACCCCAACGCCGCACCCCGCGGCATGGCGATCCGGTTCACGCTGCCCAAGGGCGGCTCCACCGACATCGTGGCCAACTCGCACAACGGATTCTTCGTGGGGACCGGCGAGGACTTCCTGGCCTTGCTCAAGGCCATTGCCGCGACCACGCCGACCAGCCCGCACCCCTCGCCGATCGAGCAGTTCCTGGGGGCGCACCCCCGCACGCTCCAGGTGATCCTCGATTCGAGGCCCCTGCCGAAGAGTTTTGCCAATCTGGCTTTCTTCGGCAACAATGCGCTGACCTTCGTGGACAGCGCGGGCACCCGGCGGGTGGGCCGCTATCAGATCGTGCCGGTCGCGGGCCTCGCGACCATGGATTCGGCGGCCGCGGCCAAGGTCGCGCCCGACTACCTGTTCGGCGAGCTGCATCGGCGGATCGCCAAAGGGCCGATCGCCTGGCGGCTGTTCCTCCAGCTGGCCGCTCCGGGCGACCAGACCAGCGACGGCTCGATCGTCTGGCCCAACGACCGCAAGCGCGTCGAGCTGGGCACGCTCAAGCTCACGGCCATAGCCCCCGACAACGCGGCGCTGCAGCAGAAGCTGACGTTCAACCCGATCTTTTTGACCGACGGGATCCAGCTGGCCGACGACCCCTTCATCGCGCTGCGTTCGGCGGTGTATGCCTTGTCGGTGAGCCATCGCCATTGACCCGGCGGCTCGACGCCGGACCCCGTACCTTTCGGTCTGACCTTCGGCGCCGCGCCTTCGCGGCGCCCTTTTTCCACTTGATGGAGGTGCCCTCATGTCTCGTACCGCTGCTCCCCCGCGCCGGAGCGCCCAGCCGGCGCCCCGCAACGGCGCCGATTCGCGTCCGGATGCCGGACGCCTGTACGCCACCAAGAACGACCTGCCCGAGCCCAGCCGGCGCGAGGTCGTCGAGCTGCTCAACCTGCGGCTGGCCGACTGCATCGATCTCCAGACCCAATGCAAGCAGGCGCACTGGAACGTGAAGGGCCCGACCTTCATCGCCCTCCACAAGCTGTTCGACGAGGTCAACGAGGACGTCGAGGAGTACGTGGACCTGCTGGCCGAGCGGATCGTGCAGCTCGGGGGCATCGCTGAGGGGACCGTGGGCGTGGTCGCCAAGCGGTCCTCGCTCATCGACTATCCGCTGGCCCTCTCCACCGGCTCGGAGCACGTGGCGGCGCTGTCGGACGCCCTCGCCATGTTCGGCCGGACTGCCCGGGTGGGTATCGAGGAGATGAACGAGCTCGAGGACGCCGACAGCGCCGACATCCTGACCGAGATCTCCCGCGGGGTGGACAAGTGGCTCTGTTTCGGTGAGGCTCACCAGAAGAGAAAGGATTAGCCACCATCCCGGCGGCACGCCGGGGTGAGCCCCGGCGTGCGTCCCGCCAATGCTGGTATCGCTTCCACTGGTCCTTCGACAGCATCGGCTGCAGGGTCTCGTCGAACGTGGCCTGCGGCCGCGCGAGGTCGTCGGCCAGCGGCCCGACCTTCCCGCGGTCCTGCTGCGCCGCATCCCGGTTCCCTCCCTCGAATGCGTCGCGGATGTCCCGCCGCATGGCGGCCAGGGTGTCCCGCTGCGGGCGGGTCGCGTGCATGAAGTGGGCATACAGCTGGGCATAGCGGTCCACTACGCCGTGGGCTCCGGCCCGGCGCGCCACCGGGGGAGCCGCGAGAGTCAACGAGGAGAGAACAGCGAGGATCGGGTGACGTGATCCGCCCCGGATGCGCGTCGGCGGCGCCGGGCCATCTTCCCTCGGTCGGCGGCCCCTGCCATGTTTCGAGCACGTTCTGGCGCCCTCCGCGGTATCCACTCCCCCGACCGAGGCCGCAATGTCCGCACAGCCCAACCGTGCCTCGCGCGCGACCCTCGCGCTGCTGGGGGCGCCCCCGGCCGCCGGGTGGCGCCGGTACGCGATTGCGGTCCTGGCCGTGGCCGCGGCCGCCGCCATCCGGCTGGCCTTCGTCCCCATGATCGGCGACCGCCTGCCGTTCGTGACGGTGTTCTTCAGCGTCTTCGTCGCCGCCTGGTACGGCGGGCTCGGGCCCGGGCTCCTGGCCACCGGACTCGGCGTCTGCTTCTCCTTGTTCATCTTCCTGGGCGCCATGGGCACGGCGCCCGAGAGTGGGCGGGTCACCGTCCTCGGGCTCTCCGTGTTTGTCCTGACGGGTGTGGCCACCGCCTGGCTGGGCGAGACCCGGCTCCTCGCGATGCGGCTGGCCAGCCGGGCCGCCCGCCAGGCGGCGCTCGAGGCCGACCGCGCCGACGAGGAGCGCGAGCGCGCCGAGGACGAGGCCGCCAAGGCGGAGGAGGCCGCCGCCGAGGCCGAGCTGGCCGCGCAGGAGGCCGCGGAGGCCTTGGAGCGGCAGCTGATGGCGGAGGCGGCTCTCAGACAGAGCCAGACGGAGCTGGCGGATTTCTTCGAGAACGCGACCATCGGCCTCAACTGGATCGGCCCCGACGGCATCATCCTCCGCGCCAATCGGGCCCAGCTCGCGATGCTCGGCCGCGAGGCCTCGGACTACGTCGGCCGTCCCTTTGCCGAGTTCCACACCGATCCGGCCGTCGCCCAAACCCTCCAGGCGCGTCTCGCGGCCCACGAGGTGATCCAGGAAGTCCCCTCCCTCATGCGCCGGCCGGACGGCAGCGAGCGCGACGTGGTGCTGAGCGCCAGCGGGTATTGGGAGGACGGCCAAATGACCCACGCCCGCTGCTTCGTCCGGGACGTGACCGAGCAGAAGCGCGCCGAGGAAACGGTGCGTTCGCTGCAGCGCCTGGAGTCGGTGGGACGTCTGGCCGGTGGCATGGCCCATGAGGTCAACAACCAGATGACGGTCGTGCTCGGCGCGACGGATTTCATCCTCCGCCGCACCGATGTCCCCTTACCTGTCCGGACCGACGTGCAGTTCATTCGCGACGCTGCCACCCGCTCGGCCGGGATTACGGCCCAGCTGCTCGCCTTCGGCCGGCGTCAGATCCTCCGGCCCGAGGTCGTGGACCTCAATGCGGCTGTCGGGGCCTTCGAGCCTGTGCTGCGGCGGACCATGGGTGACCAGTTCCAGGTCCTCCTCGCCCTCGCGGCCGGGAGCGTCCGAGTCCGGGTGGACCGTGGACAGCTGGAACAGGTGCTGCTGAATCTCGCGCTCAATGCGGCCGACGCGATGCCCGGCGGCGGCCGGCTGACGCTTCGGACCGCCCGCACCGTGCTGACGTCCGGGGACCGCCGGCTGCCGCTCGAGCCCGACGTCGCGCCGGGCACCTACGCGGAGCTCGCCCTGGAGGACAACGGATCGGGCATGGACGCCGCGACGCTCGACCGCATCTTCGAGCCGTTCTTCACCACCAAGGCCGTCGGCAAGGGCACCGGCCTCGGCCTCTCCACCGTGTACGGCATCGTGCGCCAGAGCGGCGGGTACATCGCCGCCACCAGCGTCGTGGGGCGGGGATCGACCTTCAGCCTTTATCTCCCGGTCAGCCAGGAGACGATCCCCGCGGCGCTGGAGATCGCGGTCCCGGCCGGGGGCGGCCGGGGTGAGCTCGTCATGGTGGTGGAGGACAAGACCGAGGTGCGGCAGATGACCGTCCGGGCCCTCCAGGCCGGCGGATTCGCGGTGGTGGAGGCCGCCGACGGCCTGGACGCGCTGGCGCTGCTGGCCAACGGCCACCGCGGCGTCCACCTCGTCCTCACCGACCTGGTGCTCCCCAACAAGGACGGGCTCGCCCTTGCCCGGGAGCTCGAGCAGCTCCGGCCCGACCTCCCTGTCCTCTTCATGGCCGGCGATACCAGCGACGAGAGCGCCCGCCGCGCGGCGACGCGACGCGGGCTTCCTCTGATCGAAAAGCCGTTCACGGCCGACCTGCTGGTCCGCCGGGTCCGGGATGCGCTCGACGCCTCGGGGCGCCGCGGCTCGCACTGACCGCTCCACTTTGCCGGAAGGCGGCACCACCCGGTCATGATGGCTACTACCACTCGCCCGACCGCCGCACGCCATCACGCTCGGCCCCCATTGCTTCGGGTGCACCGCCGGGGCCGGCTCAAGCTGCGGCGGAGCGGTCGGGTGATTAGATTCTGCCTATGAGTGCGACCCTTCAGCCTGCCACGCAGGCCCCGACCGCAGGAGCCGGTGCGCCGACCATCTGGCTCGACGGCAAGTGGCACGATCGCGAGACGGCCGCCGTCTCGGTCTACGACCACGGCCTCCTCTACGGCGATGGCGTCTTCGAGGGCATCCGCATCTACGCCGGCAGGATCTTTCGCCTCGCCGAGCACCTCGAGCGCCTGTACGATTCCGCCCAGGCCATCTGGATGACCGTGCCGATGCCGCGCGAGGAGATGGCCGCGGTCACGGAGGAGGCGGTCCGCCGCTCCGGGATCACCGAGGGCTACATCCGGCACATCATCACCCGGGGGGTCGGCGACCTCGGCCTCGATCCGCGGAAGTGCCTCCGGCCCTCGGTCATCATCATTGTGGACACCATTAAGCTCTGGCCCGAGGAAGTGTACGAAACCGGGCTCAAGGTGGTCACCGCCGGCACCCCGATTCCTCAGCGTGAGTCGCTCTCGCCCCGGGTCAAGTCGCTCAACTACTTGGCCCACATCTTGGCCAAGATCGAAGGTGTGCAGGCGGGCGCCGACGAAGTCCTGATGCTCGACAGCAACGGCAGCGTGGCCGAGGGGTCGGGCCAGAACCTGTTCGTGGTCAAGCATGGGAAGCTCGCCACCCCCGCGGCCTACGCCGGCATTCTCAAGGGCGTCACCCGCGACGTCGTCATCGAGCTCGCCCGCGGCGCCGGCTACGAGGTGCAGGAGACGATCCTCAACCGCTACGACGTCTACACCGCGGACGAAGCCTTCTTCACCGGCACCGCCGCCGAGGTCGTCGCCATCCGCCAGGTGGACGGCCGCCTCATCGGGACCGGGAAGTCCGGGCCGGTGACGCGCGACCTCCGGTCCCGCTTCCAGGCCCTCGTCCGGAGCTGAGCACGCTCCTGTCCGTCGTCATTCCGACGCTGGACGAGGCGCCCCGCCTGCCGCGGCTGCTGCAGGATCTGTCGGCCCCCACTGTTTCCCATGAGATCATCGTCGCCGATGGCCGCGTACGCGGCCCTCTCCGGAACGTCACCTTGCTCTCGCTCTTTCTTGCGGGCGTGGCGCCCGACCGGCTGGCGCGCTGGTATCGGCCCGAGCCGCGTGCGCCATGACCTCGGCCGTCGCCGTGTTGCTCAAGGCTCCCCGTCTCGGCACGGTGAAGACCAGGCTCGCCTCCGGGATCGGCGCCCGCCAGGCACTCCGGCTCTATCGGGTCATGGCGCAACGGACCCTTGCCGAAGTGCGCCGGACCGGGCTCGCCGCCACCGTGTGGTTCACGCCCGCCGATGCCGGCGCGGAGATGCGGCACTGGCTGGGTGAGGAGTGGGACCTCCGCCCGCAGGCCTCCGGCGACCTCGGCGCCCGCCTCGCCGCCGCGGCCCAGGCGGTGCCGCCGGGCAGCGGCTGGCTTGCCATCGGTGTCGCTTGTCCCCGGCTCGACGCGGACCTGCTCCGCGTCGCCGCGGCGATCGTCGCGCGGGCGGAGATCGTGGTGGGTCCGAGCGAAGATGGCGGCTATTATCTGGTGGGCGGCCCCTCGCCGCTGCCGGACCTGTTCAGCGGGATGCCGTGGAGCACCCGCGGGGTGATCGCGGAAACGCGCGCGCGACTCGGGCGCGCGGGCAGGGTCTGGCACGAGCTCGCCACCCTCCGCGACGTGGACACCATCGAGGACGCGCGTGCCGAGGGACTCTTGACCTGATTCCCGGGGCCGGCCCATATTGGCCGACTCACCTCCCTCTCCCTGGAGCTTCGTGGATGGCCTGGAGAGTCCTGGAGCACGACACGCGACAGTGGAATGTCTCCATCGCCGCCGAACGTCGGGCCAACTCACCACAGTGGAATCTGGTCTTTGCGTTCCGGCCGACGGAAATCGGACAGCGCTCGATCTGGGCGACCTATCCGCTCTCGTCCTCCTCCAAGGCCGCGCTCTTCGCCCAGGCGGAGCAGCTTTCCGACAATGCCCTCGCGGCGTTTCTGGCGGAGCAGCTCCAGTGACCCGCGTCCCCGCCCGTCCGGTGGTCGAACAAGCCAGTCAGCCCGAGGTCCGCTTCGAATCTGCATGATGTTGACTGGCATGGCCTTTGCCCCCAAGGATCCCTATGTCGCCGCCCAACCCGCTCAGCGATCGGCTCCGCTTCGCCGAGTTCGTGCTGGACCGCCTGCCCAACGGGCGATGCCGGGCGCGGGTCGGGCTGACCTGGAAGGAATCCGAGCAGTTTTCCGGTGAAAACGAAGGTCTCGGCTCCCAGGCCGGGGAGCTGCGCTGCGCCGCCCAGGCCTGCGTGGACGCCCTCACCCAGGCGGTCCAGGGCGAGATGAAATTCGAGCTGCTCGGGGTCAAGGCGGTGCGGGCCTTTGACGCCACCGTGGTGATTGTGTCGCTGGCCGTGCAGGGCGACGACGCCGGACACCGGGTGGTCGGCTCCTATCTGACGGAGAGCGATGCCGCCCGTGGCGCGGCACTGGCCGTGCTCAATGCAACCAATCGCATCCTCGGCAACCGGTTTTTCATGCGATAACGAGGGGGCGCGCCCTAGTCGCCTGCCTCAGTTCGCCCGGCCCCCGCGGATTGCGCTCCCGAACGCCCCCCGAACCGGCCCGTGGGCCAGGCCAGGACCGGGCCCTGTTCCTCCGCACCCCGGAGCTGGTGATGTCGCGCTCCCTCGCGCTGCTGCTGTTTGCCACCCTGGCTGCCTGTGCCGGCCATCGCGCTCCCCAGCAGGCCGCCGCGCCCGCCCCATCCCGGCCCCGTTCCCAGTCCCCGGCCCACGCCACCGCCGACCCGCTGCCTTCGCCCTCCGCGCTCGACGAAGCCCTGCTGCTGCCCCCTGCGCCGGCCCTCGATACTTTGGTGCCGCCCGAGGAGTTGGCCGCCGAGCTCCGGATCGCCGCCGACAGTGCGGCCGACGAGGCGGTGCTCGAGGCACTCGACGATGCCCGCCCGGCGGACGACGACGCCGACGAGGCGCTGCCCGCCACGCCGGTCAGCTGGGACATCGACGTGGATACCTACCACGACCATGACCGGGTCCAGTACTATCTCGATTTCTTCCAGGGCAAGGGCCGCGAGCGGATGGGTATCTGGCTCACCCGCATGCCCCGCTATGAGGGGATGATTCGGGCCCGGTTGCAGGAGCAGGGGCTGCCGGGCGACCTGGTCTATCTCGCGCTGATCGAGAGCGGCTTTTCCAACGCCGCCACCAGCCGGGCCCGGGCCGTCGGCATGTGGCAATTCATGAAGGGAACCGCCAAGGGCTACGGGTTGCGGGTGGATTCCTGGGTGGACGAGCGGCGCGACCCCTATCGCGCCACGGACGCGGCCGCGCGCTTCCTCCGGAATCTCAACGATCGGTTCGGCTCGCTCTACCTGGCCGCCGCCGCCTACAACGCCGGCGCGGGCAAGGTCTCCCGCGGCGTCCGCCGGCTGCCCGACGACGACGCCGACTCGGTCGTATCCGACGCGACTTTCTTCCGGCTGTACGACACCAAGCTGCTCCGGCGCGAAACCAAAGACTACGTCCCCAAGCTGATCGCGGCCGCGCGGATCGCGAAGGAGCCGGCCCGCTACGGATTCGCGATCACCGCCCCCGAGGCGGCGAGCTACGATTCCATCGTCGTGCCCACCATGACCGGTCTCGACGTCATCGGCCGGCTGGCCGACACCACGGTGGCGGCGATCCGCGAGCTGAACCCGCAGTATCTGCGGCTCGCGACCCCGCCGGGCGTGCGGTCGGTGGTCCGGATTCCCGCCGGGCGGGGGCCGGCCACCGAGGCAGCCTACGCCGCGCTCCCGCCTGAGCGCCGCATCACCTTCCTCGAGCACACGGTCGCGCCCGGCCAGACGCTCAGCGGCATCGCGGCCCGGTACCACGTGAGCACGCGCCTCGTCGTCGAGGCCAATCCCAAGCTCCGCGGCCGGGCGCTCCGACCCGGCCAGCGCGTCATCGTGCCCACCGGCGGCGCCATCTCCACGTCCGTTGCCCGCCGGATGGCGGATCCGGTCGAGCCCGCGGCCAGCAGCCCGTCCGGCTTCCACCGGGTTCGCCGGGGCGAAACCCTCTCGGGCCTCGCGGCCGAGTACGGCGTGACCGTCCGGCAGCTGCGGCTATGGAACGGCCTCCGCGAGTCAGTGGGGGTGCGCGCTGGCCAGCGACGTCGGGTCGTCGCGCCGGCGCGGCCGAGGCCGGCGCCGCCTGCCGCCGTGGCGGTGGCCGACGCGCGGCGGCATCAGGTGCGGCGGGGGGAAACGCTGACGGGCCTGGCGAAACGCTACGGCGTCTCGGTCCAGGCCCTCAGGGATGCGAATGGATTGTCGGCCCGGCAGGCCCTGCGCGCCGGTGCGACGCTCAGGATTCCCGGCTGAAACAGCCGATCAGCGCCAGCTCCCCGTCGCGGTAGTCGGGGCGTGATAGCCCTTGAGCACTGCGCCGGGATAGCCGTTGGTCGGATCGCCGCCCTGGGCCAGGATGTCGGCCACCTTGGCCGGACCGCGATTGTAGGCCAGCAACGCCAGATGGGTATCGTGGTCGAACTTTCCCATCAGGTCGTTGAGAAACCGGAAACCCACCCGAAGATTCAGCTCCCGGTCCGTCATCAACGCCTGTTCGGTCACGCCCTGCGCGTAGTATCGCGCCGTGGCCACCTGCAACTGGGTGTAGCCGATGGCGCCCATGGAACTCCGGGCGTTGGCCTTGAACTGGCTCTCGATCTTGACCAGTTGAAACCCGAGCGCCGGATCGATCCCCTCGCTCAGGGCCACATCGTAAATTGACGCCGCCAAGTCGGCGGGAATCTGGTATTTGGTCGAGTTCTCGATGATCGCATTGGCGCGGTCCAGCTGGATCCGCATCACGTCCATCTCGCCGTGGGTGGCCGCGAGCTGATCGCCCAAGCTTCCGATCCGGCGGGCCACGAATCCGGCGTCCGGCGCCCGGGTCGAGTCGGTGGCGCGCACGCCCTTGGTCCACCCCGCCAGCGTGCCGATCACGGCCGCCAGCACGACTAGCAGGCCGCCCCGCACCAGGAGCATCCGGAGCGTGCGCGGGCCGGGATCGTTGTACTTGTCGGTCGGTCGTTTCACGGGCCAACCTCCTTGCTTGCTATGAGAAGGCCGCATCCTCCGGTCTTACGGATCGGAGCGGCGCCAATCTCCCCGGGTCCCCCCGGTCTTGCTCGTCAAGCGAATATCCTCGATGACCATCTCCCGATCGATCGCCTTCACCATGTCGTAAACTGTCAGGCAGGCCACACTCACCGCGGGGAGCGCCTCCATCTCCACTCCTGTGCGCCCCGTCACCCTGGCGGTGGCCGTCACCCGCACGCCCGCCAGATCGGGGGCCAGACGGGCCTCGACGGTCACCAGGTCGAGCCCCAGCGGGTGGCAGAGCGGAATCAACTCGCCCGTCCGCTTGGCGGCCATCACTCCGGCCACTTCGGCCACCGCCAGCACGTCGCCCTTGGCCACGGCATTGGCCGCGACCTGTGCGTACGCCTCGCGGGACATGCGGACCTGGCCCTCGGCCACGGCGGTCCGCTGGGATTCCGGCTTCCCGCCCACGTCCACCATCCGGGCCCGTCCGGCCTCGTCCACGTGACTCAGGCTCACAGCACCTCCGCCAGCTCCTCGCCCAGCACGGCGAGCAGGATCTGCGGATTTACGTTGCCGTATGCCGCCTCGCGCGCCTCGGCCACGCGGGCCATGGCCTCGAGCAGCAGCGACGGATCCTTGCGCCGCATCAGCCCGGCCGGCACCGGGCGCCGGGTGGGCTGCCCGAGCGTGCCGCGGGCCGCCTCGCCCAGCGTATCGGCCAGGGCGTCCAGCATGGCGGTGAATTCGCCTCGGGCTGAAAACGGGGGCTGCTTGAGGGCCCGCTCGTAGAGGGCGCCCGGTCCCGCCACCACCGCCTCCAGCAGCTGATTCGCCGCCGCGTATGCCTTGCCCGCTTCCTCGCCCGCTCCCAGCGCCGCGCCGAGCGAGCCCGCCGCCTGGACGACCCGCTCGTCCAGCGCCTTGGGCGAGAGAGCCGGGTCCATTTCCGTCGCCAGGAACCCGCGCACCTCGGCATCCGACAGGCGCTGCAACCGGACCGGTACCGCCCGCGAGCGGACCGTCGGCAGGAGCCGCCGAGGGTCCACCGTCGTCAGGATGAAGACGCTCCCGGCCGGCGGTTCCTCCAGCAGCTTGAGCAGCGCGTTGGCCGCCTCCTGACTCGACTCCTGGGGCACCAGCCGCTCCGCGTCGC
>JBBRGH010000083.1:0-10280 GCA_038240915.1 Gemmatimonadales bacterium
CCTCGCCACCGGGGGCTGGAACCAGGAGCAGGAGCTGCTGAACGCCGCCAACGCCGTGGTCGCCTTCAGCGTGACCGACACCGGCATCGGCATCCCGAAGGAGAAGCACGGCGTCATCTTCGAGGCGTTCCAGCAGGGCGATACCGGCACCAGCCGAAAGTACGGCGGCACCGGACTCGGCCTCTCGATCAGCCGTCAGATCACCCGCCTGCTGGGCGGCGAGATCCGGATCGAGAGCACGCCGGGGATGGGCAGCACGTTCACGCTCTATCTGCCGGTCCTGTACCCCATCGCGCCGTCCGCCGAGGGCGGCGACCAGCCCGAGCTGGGCCACATCGCCGAGTCGGCCAAGCTGGTGACCACGGCCAGCTCGCGCGTGATGCTGGCGCCCGTCGTCGAGCGCGCGATCAGTGACGACCGGAGCGCTATCGAGGAGGGCGACCGGATCCTGCTCATCGCCGAGGACGACCCCAACTTCGCCCAGATCCTGCTGGATCTGGCGCGTGAGAAGGGGTTCAAGGGCATCGTCGCCCAGCGCGCCGACCGCGCGCTCGCGCTCGCCCGGGAGTATCAGCCCACGGCGGTCACGCTCGACCTGCGGCTCCCGGACGCCGACGGCTGGACCATCCTGGACCGCCTCAAGCACGACCCGCGCACCCGGCACATCCCGGTCCACATCATCTCGGTCGAGGAGAACTGGCAGCGCGGCCTCCGGCTGGGCGCGATCGACTTCCTGACCAAGCCGGCCACGAAGGAATCCCTCAGCGAGGCGCTCACCACGCTGCACGAGTTCGTGGACCGACCGGTAAAGCGGCTGCTGGTGGTCGAGGACGACGAGACCGCTCAGCGGAGCATCGCCGAGCTGATCGGCACGGAAGACGTCGAGACGACGACGGTGGGAAGCGGCGAGGCGGCGCTGCAGGCGCTCCAGAACGGCCGCTACGACTGCATGGTGCTCGATCTCGGCCTGCCGGACATGACCGGCTTCCAGCTCATCACCCGGGTCAAGAGTGAGATCGGACTGCGCAAGCTGCCCACCATCGTCTACACCGGGAAGCAGCTCACCAAGCGCGAGGAGGCCGAGCTCGGCCGGCTGGCGGAATCGGTGGTCATCAAGGACGCGCGCTCGCCCGAGCGGCTGCTCGACGAGACCGCCCTCTTCCTCCATCGGGTCACCGCCAACCTGCCCGAGGGGAAGCGGCGCATGCTGGAGGCGCTCCACCGCACCGATCCGACGCTCACCGGCCGGACCGTCCTCATCGTGGACGACGATGTGCGCAACATCTTCGCCCTGACGACCTTTCTCGAGCGCAGCGAGATGAAGGTGGTCTACGCCGAGAGCGGGCGCGACGGCATCGCGAAGCTCCAGGCGACACCCGAGGTCGACGTGGTCCTCATGGACGTCATGATGCCGGAGATGGACGGCTACGAAACCATGCGGGCCATTCGGGAGATGTCACGGTTCCGCCAGCTGCCCATCATTGCCGTCACCGCCAAGGCGATGAAGGGCGACCGCGAGAAGTGCATCGAGGCGGGCGCCTCGGATTACATCGCCAAGCCGGTGGACATGGACCAGCTCCTGTCGCTGCTCAGGGTATGGCTGTACCGGTGACGGCGGGCGAGCCGGTGGCCGCGGCCGGGCCGCCGGCGGCCGAGCCGGCGACCGACCAAGTCAATATTCTCCTGGTGGACGACCAGCCGGCCAACCTGGTGGCCCTGGAGGCCATGCTCCAGGGGCTGGGCCAGAACCTGATCCCGGCCCGCTCCGGACGCGAAGCACTCAAGTGGCTTCTCACCCACGAATGCGCAGTGATCCTGCTCGACGTGAAGATGCCCGACATGGACGGCTTCGAGACCGCCTCGATCATCCGCGAGCGGGACAGGTCGCGCCATACGCCGATCATCTTCCTCACCGCCGCCGACAAGAGCCACGAGCAGGCGGTGCGGGGTTACGCCGTGGGCGCGGTGGACTACCTGGTGAAGCCGGTGGTGCCCGAGTTCGTCCGCTCCAAGGTGGCCGTTTTCGTCGAGCTGGCCAAGAAATCGGCCCTGCTCCGGCGCCAGGCGGAGCTGCTCCAGGCCAGCGAGCAGGACGCCCGGGATCTGGCCGACACCCGGGCCGAGCTGGTGCGCGATCTCGAGCACAAGAACCGGGAGCTGGAGAGCTTCAGCTACGCCGTGTCCCACGATCTCCGGGCCCCGCTGCGGCGGATCGAGAGCTTCAGCCGCGCGGTGCAGGAGAGCCAGGGTGACCGGCTCGACGCCGACGGCCGCCGGTATCTCGACCGGGTCCGCGAGGCCAGCCAGGGGATGTCGCAGCTGATCGACGATGTGCTCTATCTGGCGCGGGTCACTCGGGCGGAGATGCGGGAGCAGGACGTGGACCTGAGCGGGCTGGTCGGCCTGCTGCTCGACCGGATGCGGGAGGCCGAACCGACCCGGACGGTGGAGGTCCGAATCCGGCCCGGCGTGAGCGTCACGGCCGACGGCCAGCTCCTGCGAATCGCGGTGGAGAACCTGCTGGAGAACGCCTGGAAATTCAGCGCCGGCGAGCCGACAGCACGGATCGAATTCGGGATGACCAATATCGGCGGGGAGCCCGCGTACTTCATCCGCGACAACGGCGCCGGCTTCGACATGGCCTACGTGGACCGCCTGTTCGGTCCGTTCCAGCGGCTGCACCTCGCGACCGAGTTCCCCGGCTCGGGGATCGGCCTGGCCACGGTGCAGCGAATCGTCCACCGACACGGCGGGCGGGTCTGGGCGGAGGGGATGGTGGGCCAAGGCGCCACGTTCCACTTCACCATCGGGCGGGTCCGCACGTGAGGACCGGCGGCCAGTGATCGGGCTGCCGGACGACGTGAGCCGTTTCCTTCACCAGGTCATCGACTCGGTCGAGCAGCTCGAAGTGTTGCTGCTGGCCCGGATGTCGCCCGGGCGGAGCTGGACCGCCGAAGACATGGCGCGCGAGCTCTACAGCCATCCCCTTTCTATCGCGCAACGATTTCAGGGCCTGTTCGCCGCGGGGCTGTTTCGGGAGACGTCGCCAGGGTGCATGCAGTACGCGCCCCGCAGCACGGAGCAGGATGACGCGGTCCGCCATGTGGGTGAGATGTACCGCGAGCGGCGGGTCGCGGTCATCTCCATCATCGCCACCAAGCCGATGGCGAACGTGAAGGCCTTCTCCGACGCGTTCCTCATCCGCAAGCGGAAAGAGAAAGAGGGCGACGGATGATCGCGACCGTGGTCTATGTCCTCTGCGGGCTCACCAGCGCGGCCTGCGCGCTGCTGCTGTTCCGGGCCTACCGGCAGCGGGGCGCCCGGCTGCTGCTCTGGAGCGGGCTCGGATTCGTCGGCTTCGGCCTGAGCAATCTCATGCTGGTCGTGGACCTGGTGCTGCTGCCCGACCGGAATCTGGAGTGGCTCCGCAGCCTGCCGGTGCTGGCCGGGCTGGGGGTGCTGATCTACGGGCTCGTGTGGGACACCCAATGACCCGACTGAGTGCGGTGGCGGACCTGGTGGCCGGCGCCAGCGCCATGGGCTACGCCGTCTGCGGCCTGTTCTTTTTCCGGTTCTGGCGACGGACCCAGGACCGGCTCTTCCTGATCTTCGCCCTCGCCTTCTGGCTGCTGGGGCTGCAGCGGCTGGCCCTGAGCCTGACCGCGTCGGAGGAAGAGACTCGGACCGGCCTCTACTTGGTACGGCTGTTCGCCTTCCTCCTCCTGCTGGGCGGTATCATCGACAAGAACCGGTCGCCGGGCAGCCGGGGCGATGACGGCCCGTCCGCCTAGCCGTGGTATACCTGCATCATGTCCGGTCAAACTCTCCGCTGGTGAGCGCCACCCGTTCCGGCCGCATGAGCCGGGTGCTCGATGCCCTCGATCGGCTGCGCACGCGCGAGGATCAGCTCGCCCTCATCCTCAGCCTGCTGATCGGCGCCCTGGTGGGGCTGGTGGTGGTCGCGTTCATCCTGCTCACGGGGCGGCTGGCCTCCTACATGTACCCGCCGGGCGGCGCGGGCTGGCGCCGGTTCGCGGTGCCGACGTTGGGGGCGCTGGTCTCGGGCTTCCTGCTGGCGCGCTACTACCCGGATGCGCGGGGCAGCGGGATTCCCCAGACCAAGGCGGCCCTGTTCATCTACGACGGTCGGATCTCGTTTCGCACCGTGGTCGGCAAATTCATCTGCTGCTGCACCGCCCTGGCCAGCGGCATCGCGCTCGGCCGCGAGGGGCCGTCGGTCCAGATCGGGTCCGGGCTCAGCTCGGTGATCGGCCGACGGCTCGGCCTCAGCCGGGAGCAGGTCCGCTGGCTGATCCCCGTGGGCGCCTCGGCGGCGCTGGCCGCGGCGTTCAATACTCCGATCGCTGCCGTGCTGTTCTCGCTGGAAGAGATCATGGGGGATCTTCACGCCCCCGTGCTCGGCTCCGTCGTGCTCAGTTCCGCCACCTCGTGGATGGTGCTGCACCTGATTCTGGGCGATGATCCGCTCTTCCATGTCTCGCCCTATCACCTGGTGCACCCGAGCGAGTTCGGGGTTTACGCGGTCCTCGGCATCGTGGGCGGGCTGGGTTCGGTGGCCTTCGTCAAGCTCCTGCTCAGTCTCCGCCAGTGGTTCCGTCGGCTGCCCGCCCGAACCATCTGGCTGCAGCCGGCAATCGGCGGCCTCTTCGTGGGGATCCTCGGCTACTTCCTGCCCGAGGTGCTCGGCGTCGGGTACGACCAGGTCGAGCGGGTCCTGGCCGGGAATCTGGTGCTCCGGACGGTGGTGCTGCTGGGCGCGCTCAAGATCGTGGCCTCGGCGGTCTGTTACGCTTCCGGCAACGCCGGCGGCATCTTCGGGCCGAGTCTCTTCATCGGCGCGATGATGGGGGGAGCCGTCGGGGCGGTGGCCCACCGGCTGTTCCCCCAATCGACCGCGGGGCCCGGGGCCTATGCGCTGGTGGGGATGGGGACCGCCTTTGCCGGCGTGGTCCGGACACCGCTCACTTCCGTCATCATGATCTTCGAAGTCACCCGGGACTACACCATCATCGTGCCGCTGATGATCTCCAACCTGGTGGCCTACTTCATCTCCCAGAAGCTCCAGCCGGAGCCGGTCTACGAGGCCCTGGCCCACCAGGAAGGCGTCCACCTGCCGACCGGCGAGTCGCGGGTGCCGGCCGGGCCCGTTCGGGTCGCCGGGGCGATGCGCGCCATGTCGGAGGCACTCTCCCCCGAGCAGCGGATCGACGACGCGGTCGAGCGGATGCGCGGGAGCGATCTTGATGCCTGGCCGGTGGTGGACCAGAGCGGCCTGCTCGGGATGGTGGCCGCCCGGGATCTGACCGATGCGGCGGGGCGGGGATGGGGAGAGCGCCGGGTCGCCGAGGTCCTCCCCGGGCTGGAAGCCGACGACGAGGCGGCCGCCGGTGTCCGGACTCGCCACCTCCACCCGGATCACGGTCTCGGCACGGCCCTGGCGCGGATGGGCGCGGCCGGATCTACCGTCCTGCCGGTGGTCAGCCGGGCGAACACCCGGCAACTCCTGGGGATCGTCACGCTGGTGGACCTGCTGGAGGCCTTCGGCCTCTCGAACGCCTCGGACGCGCAGGCGGGTCGTGACTGAGGCGGTGCCGGCGGCCCCGTCGGCGCGGTCCGTCTTCGGCACTCTGGCGCTGGTGGTGGCGTCGATTGCGGCGCTCCTTGCCGTGGACACCTTCCTGGCCACCCTCGAGCGGTCCGCTCGCCGCTCCGAGGCCGCCGGCCTGTTCGAGGAGGGACGCCGGCTGGCCGCCGCGGGTCATCCGCGGGACGCGGTCGAGCGCTACCGCTCGGCGGCGTCGATCGACCGGGCGAACCGTCCGTACCGCCTGGAGCTGGCCCGCGCCCAGCTCGCGGCCGGCAGGCTCCGCGGCGCCGATTCGTCGCTGGTCCGGCTGCTGCAGGAAGACGGGACCGACGGCGAAGCCAACCTGATGCTGGCCCGGGTGCTCGTTCGCGAGGGTCGGAAGCGTGAGGCGACCGCCTACTATCACCGCGCGATCTATGGGATCTGGACTGGTGACGGGGAGGACCGGCGGACCAGCGCCAGGCTCGAGCTGATCGATCTGCTGGCCGGGCTCGGGGCACGGCGGGAATTGCTGGCGGAGCTGCTGCCGCTCGAGGGCATCGGCGTCCCCGATAGCGGGTTGCGGCGGCGCCTGGCCCACCTCTTCGTGCAGGCGGGCGCTCCCGAGCGGGCAGTGGTGATCTTTCGCGAGCTGCTGGCCGGGAACGGGCGCGACGCGGACAGCTACGCCGGGCTGGGTGAGGCTGAGTTCGCGCTGGGGAGGTATCGGCCGGCGGCCGCCGATCTCCGTGCCGCGCTTCGACTGGAGCCGGCCGATTCCGAGATCGCCCGCCAGCTCGACCTGGTGACGCGGGTGCGCGCCCTGGATCCGATGTTGCGTGGCTTGGGCGCCGGAGAGCGGGAGCGCCGCGCCCGGGAGCTGTTGCGGCTGGCCCTGGACGCCGCGGCGCGATGCCCGGGCGCCGGCGACGCGGACTCGGTCAGGACGGCGCTCGACTCGGCTGGCGCCATGCCTGACAGTGAACCTCGCACGCCCGGTGGAGAGACCCTGGAGACGAACCTCGAACTGGCGGAACGGATCCGGGCAAGCCAGAAGGGCCACTGTTCCACCGCGGCGACGGTGAGCGAGCAGGCGCTCGATCTCGTGCTCGCGAAGGTGGCCGAGTAGGTGATGCCCTCACGACGCCGGACCGTTTCCCAGGCGGAACCCGAGCCTGGTGAACCTCCGATCGGACCCGGCCGACCCTCAGGCGACTGCCGGAGGCGTCGGCGGGGGGTGCCCCTCCTGCCGCTGTTCCCGCGCGGCCACGAGGTCGCAGAGATCGCGCCGATGGGGTTCGGTCATGGGACACTCGCGGGTCGCCTTGTGGACGATCATATCCGACCCGGGCTGGCTCATGGCGCCGGCTCCTGGACCCGCGGGCGTTCGGGCTGGTAGCCCAGCCCCCCATGCAGGTGGAGCGCCAGGTTGGCCACCGACGCGTGACCGTCGGCCACCGGCACCCGGCCGTAGGTTCCGGACACCCGGCCGTCCAGGCTGAAGAAGATGGCTGAGCTCAGGGGAAGTCGCCGCGTCAGGCTCGCCATCAGTACCCCTCCCGACAGAAAATAGCCCCCCAAAAATCCGCGTCCGCCGCCAAGCTGCCGACCGCGCACGCGGTTGATGGGGTACGTCACCACCGGGCCGCTGGAGTTCGAGCTGGGCCCGTGCCGGGGCGGCCCGCCCCGCCCGGCAGGCGAGGAGAAGAGCGGCAATACGAAGCACGAAGCAGTCTCACGGCTGACGAGGCTTGCGGCGGGTTTCGACGTCCTTGCGGGCGCGGCCCGGCTCGAGGCCGGCATCGCTCATCCGGCTGAGCTCGGGAGGGAGGCCGGTCGGGCGCGGCGAGGCACCCTGGAATTCGAAGTGGTCCTCCCGCAGAAGCCGGTCGCCAGTGATCACGCCGGACTGGGAGCGGTCGCCGTAGAGCATCGTGACCACCCGGTTGATGAGCACCTCGACCGGCTGCCACCGACCCGGCTCGATATCCGGGTACAGGTAGTCGAACTCCGGACGCAGCCGGGCTTCACGGCCTCGTGCTTCACTCACCGGATCCTCCACGCGGGGGTTGCGGGAGAGATATACCGGGCCCGCGAGCGCCGCAACGTGGCTGGCTCGATGGCGTGGGTCGGGCGGTCAGCCGGTGGGCCTGGCGCCGGCGGGCAGGGGATGGCGGAGGGCGAGGTCGACCAGCTGGGTCAGCTGATCCAGGTTGAACGGCTTCTGCAGCACCGGGACCACCGTGTCACCGTGGCCCAGCCGGACCAGGCCCTCGGGCGTGTAGGCCGACATGAGCATGACGGGAATGCCGGGGAACTCCACGCCGATGCTCCGGGCCAGCTCGGTGCCGTTCATCTGCGGCATGTCCACGTCGGAGAGGATCAGGTCCACCGCGCCGTTCCGGCGCCGGACCAGGTGGAGGGCATCGGCGCCGTCCACCGCCTCCAGGACGGTATGCCCGGCGCCTGCGAGCTGGCGCCGAAGGAGCGCGCGCAGGTTCTCCTCGTCGTCGACGACGAGGATGATGCCGGGTGGGGCGCGATCGAGCACGGTGACCTCGGAGCGGAGGTGGCTGGGGAGAACCTACCCCCCGGCCGGAACCTCGCAAGCACCTGGGTCAGGCGCTCCCCTCAACCCTCCTCAGCGCCGCTGGTAGCTCGCGGTCAGCAGCGGGCTCCAGGTGTCGTCGCTCTCGCTCTGCTCCCAGCGCTCCACGAAATGATCGGCATCGGTCTGCTCGATAGTGACACGCACCGGGCGCGAGCCCCGCCCAGGTGAGGGCATCGTCCCGGTGAGGACCGTCCGGCCATTCTGCATTCGAGGGCCGGTCAGGAAGATGCGAAGCCCCCGATTGTCGATGTAGGTTCGCTGCCAGATCTCATCCAGTGGACGGATGTTGAGAAACACCAGAGCGCGGTAGCCCGCCGCTCCGGTCAGCGTCTCCTCGAGCAGGCAGCCGTCGACCTCGTGAGTGATGTCGCTCCGCAGCGGGGTGCGGTGCTCGGCGGCGTGTGCCGCCCCGGAGCCGTCGACGCGAACGTCCCAGGCGCCCGCCAGGAAATCGAACTCGTGGAACAGGAGCAGCGACGGATCGTTGCTGGCGCAGTAGCCGTAGTACGGCGCCGCCGGCACGACTGGGCTGGCCGTCCGATGGTAGCGGCCATCGAAGGCGATGGGGCCGAACGTGGCCCCGCCATCCAGCGACCGGTCCTGGGCCTGGCGGACATCATCCGGCCCGAGCGCGGTCCAGGTGTAGCGATCGGTGAACACTCGGGGCGTACCGTACGGATCGGGGTAGGACCCTTGCATCACCATGGCGCCGCCGCGAACGCCGCCATCCAGCCGGAGCGGAAAGAACCCGCTGTTCTCGACGTAGTGCTGGTGCCACTGTCCGTCCGAGGCGTCGAAGGCGCTGAGGCTGCGCGCAGTGCTACTGGGGGAATGCCACTGTTCGCGAATGACGCAGCCGTCCAGAGCGGAGGTGATGAAGCTCGCGCTTCGGGGCGGGCCGCCGTTGGCCGCCACCTGCCAGCTTCCGATCCAGAAGTCGAATTGCCGGTGCGGGGCCGTGCGGCAGTTCGAGCCCGCGACACCCTGGTTCAAGCCGTAGACCGCGAACGAGGGACCCTCGGCCGCTCCGGCGGGCTGGTCGGCCCCCGGCCCGGTCGGCGCCGGTCGGTCCGCGGAACAGCCGAGACTGATGGCGCCGAGCGCGCCAAGGACCCACACCGATCGTGTCGTGCTGCGCATACGTCCTCCTGGCATGTAAATCGTGGAGTGCGCCGGCCCGAAGTGCCGGATGCCAGGGAGACGTGCCGCCGGGAGGTGGTGGACGGGACTGGGATAGGCCGCGCGGGCGGAGGGCGAGCAGCGCGGCCGAGGGACGGCTAGCCGGGTCGGCTAGCCGGGTCGGCTAGCCCTGCTTCTTGCGGTAGAGGCCATCGAAGGCGACCGACCAGGTCGCGCCCCCATCGGACGACATCTCCCAGAACTGGCGCACGCTGCCATCGGCGTTGAGGTGGAAACTCAGGCGATGCCGCAGGGTGGTGCCATCCGGCTGCCGGCGCTCACCGCCAAAGGTCAGGGTGCCACCGGCGAAGGTGCCGGCAAGGTCGAGCACGTTACCGGTGTTGGATACCCACATCTGATGCCAGCGCCGGTCCACCCGGTCGTAGTAGTTGAAGCTCTGGCCGGTGCCGCCCTTCGAGCCGGTCCAATGCTCGTGGACGACGCACTCATCCTCCTCCAGGGTCACTCGGTTGGTCCCCACCGGCTGGCCGCCGCTGGTCACGTTCCAGTCGCCCACCCAGAAGTCGAACTGCCGAAACTCGGGCGTGTCGCACCGGGGTGGGGTCGGAGCGGTCTGGGCGGCCGCGGTCGGCGTCGTGACGCCCAGAGGGGCGAGCAGGGCCGCCAGCAGCATCGGCGCCGGGAACAGGGTCAATCGCATGATCGCTCCACGAACAGGGGTCGGGGGAAGGAGGTTCAACTCACGGTACGAAGGAGAGCTTCGCGGTAGTGCCGGCTCACCCGGAGCTCCTGTCCGTCGGCCAGCGTGGCGGTGTAGTCGCCACCATACCAGGGATGAAGGCTGCGGACCCGGGTCAGGTTGACGACCACCGACCGGTGGATCCGGACGAAGACCGCAGGATCCAGCTCCGCCAGCAATGCCGCCAAGGTCGTCCGGACCGT
>JBBRGH010000084.1:0-10252 GCA_038240915.1 Gemmatimonadales bacterium
GGAGTCCGCGTACCAGGTCGTCCACGTGCACCCTGTGGTAGAAGACCTCGCCGCTGCCGAGCACGATGAATCGACGCCGGGCGATCATCCGGAACAGCTTGAGCAGCCGGCGGTCGCCGGGGCCGTAGATGGCCGTGGGCCGGGCCACGGTCACCGGCAGCCCGCGCTCGCAATGATAGGAGCGCGCCAGCAGCTCGCCCTCGAGCTTGGTCCGCTGGTAGATGTCCCCCGGTCCGAACGGCGCGTCCTCATCGGCCGGCGGGGCCTCGATGTGACCGTGCACCCCGACCGTACTGCAGTGGACGAAGCGGGCGACACCCTGGGCGCAGGCGGCGTCGAGCAGCAGGCGGGTGGCTTCCACGTGGACCAGGGCGTAGTCGGCGTCCCGATGCTTGGCTTGCCGGTACATGGCGGCGAGGTGGTAGACGGTGCGGACGCCTTCCATGGCCCGCGCGACCGTGGCCGGCTCCGTCAGGTCACCTTCGACGATGTCGACGCCCACGGGCAGGGCCTCCCGGGCCCGTGCGGCGGACCGGGCCACGACGCGCATGGTCTGCCCGTCCGCGACCAGGGCCCGCACCAGGTGCCCGCCGGTGAAGCCGGTGGCACCCGTCACCAGCGTGACCCCCTGCGGGATCGATTCGTCCGCCATGCCTGCCTCGGTGCTTCAGGTTCGCGCGGCTCGTTCGACCGCGTCAGCGAGCAATATACCCGCCCCGTCGCGGCGCCCCCGTGAGCGCCGCCACGGGTGACGGATGTCACGCCGAGCCCGCGCCATTCGGTGTTACACTGCAGGCCCATGACCCAGCCGCCAGCGACACGCCACACCGACCAGGAGCGCGCCGACACCGTGGCGGGCGAGTCCGGCCCGGCCGCGCCGCACGTCTCCGACGCTTCCAGCGGCCCTCCGGCGCCGCTCCGCATCGGCCTGATGCTTCGAGCCGTGGATGACGTGGACGGCCAGGGCATCTACATCCGCGAGCTGTGCGACGCCCTGTTCGATCTCGATACGCAGAACCAGTACGTGGCCCTCTACTGGCGGGACGACCAGGGCGGCCGCTACCGGGACCGGCCCAACGTTCGGGAGGTGGTGGTGCCGGGGCACCGGAAGCTAGCCTGGGACCAGGTGCTGGTTCCCGCCGCCGCCCGGCGCGAGCAACTCGACGTCCTGTTTCATCACAAGTTCAGCATCCCGCTCACCTCGCCCTGTCCCACGGTGGTGCAGCAGCGCGGCACCGAGTACTGGAGTCACCCCGAGTTCTACCGCGGCTGGTCGGGTGGTCTCGATCGCTGGTATAACCGGGTGATGATCCCGCTCTATTGCCGCCGGGCCGCCCGGGTGCTCACCAACTCGAATACGCTGGGCGACGAGCTCGTCCGCCACGCGGGCGTGCCGCGCGCCAAGCTTCGCACCGTCTACGCCGCCGCCGACGCGCGCTTCCGGCCCGTCACCGACGCCGCCACGCGCCAGGCCACGCGAGCGCGCTACCGCCTGCCGGCCGAGCCGTTTCTGCTAATGGTGGTGAAAGGACACCAGATTCAGGGCCAGGTGGGCCGGAAGGAGCTGACGCCGCGGAAGAACGTGGAGATCGCGCTCGACGCCTACGGTCGCATGCGGGCCCGCGCGGCCGCGGCCGGCCGGGTGGCCCCGCCGCTCGTCATCCTGGGCATCGGCATCGCGGAGCGCCTCACCCCGGAGGTGGTACGGCGGTTTGTCGAGCCGTCGGCGGTGATCACCCCAGGATTCGTCGAATTTGGGGACATGCCCGCGGTCTACAGTCTGGCGCGAGCGCTGGTCTTTCCGTCGCGCTACGAGAGCTTCGGGATCCCGCTGGTCGAGGCGATGGCCTGCGGTTGTCCTCTGATCACGTCCTCGACCTCCGCCTGCCCGGAGGTCGCTGGTGGCGCGGCGCTGCTGGTGCATCCGGACGATGTGGATGGCCTGGCCGGCGCCCTGGAGCGGATGGCCTTCGACGATGCCCTGGTGGAGGACCTGCGCGCACGCGGCCTGGCGCGGGCCGCACAATTCTCCTGGACCGCCAGCGCCCGAACCCTGTTGGAGGAGCTGGTGGCTGCCGCCCGGTCCCCGCTCACCCGCCCAGGCGGTCCGCTCGGGCGATGACCGGGGAGCCGAGGGCCTGGGTCAGCCCCAGCGCCCGGGCCGGCAGCTCGGCCAGCCGGGCGAGCGCGGCGGATCGGCCCAGCCGGTACAGCGCCATCGGCAGGAAGAACTGCGGTCGCTCCTGCACCACTCGAAATCCCGCCTGCTCGAATCCGGACGCGATCTCCTCGCGGCCGTAGGTTTCATACACGCGCGTGGTTCCGCCTTCGATCGACTGCTTCATTCCGAACAGCGAGCGCGCGACGATGTTGACGCTCCGGCTCGAGGGGTAGTCCACCACCACCCTCGCCGCCGCGACCCGACCGAGCTCGCCGATCAGCCGGCGCCAGTCGATGCTGTGCGCCAGCAGCCGATAGCAGAGGACCGCCTCGAACGCGCGGTCCCGGTAGGGCAGCCGGTGGAGGTCGGCCACGTCGAACCCGCACCGGCCGGCGGCCGTCCACGCCCGGAGCCGGTGCGCGCACGAGCGGTCGCTGCCCACCACCGTGACCCGGTATCCGGCCGCGAGCAGCGCCGCCACGTTCTGCCCGTGCCCCCCTCCCACGTCCAGGACGGAGGCGCCCCGCGGCAGGCCGGCCAGGGCCGCGAGGGTCAGCCCGGTCTGAACCTCGAGAAACCAGGCGCCGACGCCACCCGCGAACCGGCGCGCGTACTCGTCGGTGGCGGCGTCGACGTCGGCGTCTTCCCGCATCGGCTCAGCCTGCGAGCCGGGCACGGACGATCAGCTTGTGGCCCGCCTGCCAGGGAAGCAGGCGATCGGCGGCGGCCGTGAGGCGCAGCGCGGGATAGAGCAGGGAGAGAGCCCGGAACTGTTTCCGGTGCCGGCTCACGTCGGCCTCGGTCACGACCGAGCCTTTGCTCGAGGTGGCCCCGCCCGAGCGCTTGCGCATCACTTCGTACATTCCGTTGAGCGCGGTGTCCACCAACTCGGAGCCGAACCGGCTGTAGCCGACCGACCGCTCGATGACGAACCGCGGCCCCAGCACCTCCCGGAGGCCCTCGAGCGTGTAGCCAGCCCGGAGGTGGCCGTGCCAGGCATCCGTCAGCCCGATCCGGTGACGGAAGCGGTTGAGCGGGGATCCCGGCTGCAGGTGGGGGACATTGAGGACGGCGATGCCCCCCGGGCGGAGAATCCGGGCAAGCTCGGCGGCGAACCCGCGATCGTCGTCGATGTGTTCCAGGTAGTCCACGATGATGACCTGGTCGAACGCGCGATCGGCGAAGGGGGTGCGGGCGCCGTCGAGCTGATAGACCTCGTCGCCCACCAGTTGGCGGATCGAGGCCACCGCGCGGGGGTCGAGGTCGGCGCTCCGCCACTGGCCGCCCCGGCGCCGGAGCAGGTAGCTGATCACCCCGTTGTCCGCGCCGACGTCGAGATTGCTCCGCCCGGCCGGATCGTCCATCAGCGAGGCGATCTGACGGAACTTCGCCTGCTTGAGCACCGACTTGCCGAAGAGCGCCAACGCCCAGTCGGCGGCGGGACTGTCACCCGCGCCGCCGGTGGAGACGGTCGAAGGTCTTACCTGGGGCTGAGCCCCGGACCCGGTCGAGGTCACTCGGGCGCGGGCGTCGCCGCCGCCACCCCCGCGGCCGGGACGCGGAGGTGGCGGAAGGTCACGTAGAAGGCCGCCACCGAGCGCAGCAGCCAGCCCAGTGCCACCCCATAGATCACGCCGGCCAGGCCCCAGGCGCCGGCGGTCATCCCCGCCACCACCGCCAGCAGCGCCGAGGCCCAGCCGAAGTAGTTGACGAGGGCGAGCTCGCGCTGGCTGGCCAACGCCGACACCGCCGCCTTGCTGAAGGCGTTGAGGATCTTGGTGACGCCGGCGACGATTCCCGAGATGATCAGCGCGGGTGCGAGGTGGTACTTGTCGGCCAGCAGGTAGTGAAGGACCGGCGGGGTGATCACCCAGATGAAGGCCGAGCCCAGCAGGGCGATGACGCCGACCAGGCGGGCTTCGTGGGCGAGCAGCCGGCGCTGTTCCGCCACCCCGCTGGCCGATCGGAGCCGGGGCAGCAGCGAGTAGCCCACGCCCTGCTGCAGCACCCGGAAGAGCGAGCCGACGATGGCGGCCAGGACGCCGAACGTGGCCAGCTCCGCGACCGGGCGCACGTGCGGAATGATCAGCCGGTCGAGCTGCACCAGGAGCAGGCCGGACGCGTTCACGCCGGCGAACGCCACCGCCTCGCCCCAGGCGATCTCGCAGCCGCGCTCGGGCTTCGCGTGCCGCTCGCGCAGCAGGATCGCCCAGCCGTACCAGGCCGCCACCACGAAGCCGGCCGTCGAGACGACCACCGCCAGGCCGGCGCCCTGTCCCCGCAGCACGACCACCAGCAGCGCCGCCACCAGCAGAACCAGATTGGGACTCTGCGCGATTGAGAGGCTCAGCCCGAAGCGGAGCTCGCCCTGGAACCGGGAGGCGGCCACCGACATCACCCCGCCCGCGGCGGTAGCCAGGGCCAGGAGCAGGGACACCGGCCCGCTGAGATCGTACCCGAAGTAGCCGATGGCGCCGAAACAGACGCCCACCAGAAGGGTGACGATCAACACCTTGCGCAAGAAGAGGGGGCCGAACTCGACCGGCCGGCGCACCACGAACGTGTCGATGCCGGCGGGAGCCAGGGCGTAGCCGAGGTTGACCAGGGCGAGGAAGAGGGTGAAGAGCGCGTACTCGGTTTCGGGCAGGCGCCGGGCCAGGATCAGGTTCGCGCCGGCAAACCCGGCACCCGACGCGCCCATCACCGCGGCGCTCCGCAGCGTAGGCGAGCGCCAGAGCGCGATCACGCGTGCGCCCCGCCGGCCTTCGCCTCCATGGCGGAGTAGAACGAGGCCAGCTTCCGCCGGGCCGCCTCGGGGGTGAACTGCTCCTGGACGTACTGCTTCGCGTGGGTGGCCAGCCGCTTCCGCAGCGGCGGATCCCCGAGCAGCCGGGCCAGCCCCGCGCCGAACGCCTCGGGCTCGGCGTCCACCAGATAGGCCGACCGGTCGTCCAACACCTGCGTGTGAGTCGGCAGCCGGGTTGCCAGCACGGCGGTCCCGGAGTCCAGGTAGGAGTAGATCTTCATCGGCGTGTTGAGGCCCTTGACCCGAGGGGAGAGAAGGACGTCCGCCTGGCGCAGCAGGCTGGGCAGCACCCGCACCGGCCGCGGCCCCAGAAAATGGACCTGCGACTGGATCCCCAGCCGATCGGCGAGACCCGAGTACCGCCGGATGTCCTCCTCCCGGCCGCCCACGATCACGAGGTTCGCCTCTGGAACCCGCGCCAGCGTGTGCCGGAACCCGTCCAGCATCAGGTCGATCCCCTGATAGCGCTCCAAGTTGCCGACGTACATGGCGAGCGGATGCGTCGCTTCCTCCGGCAGCGGGGCGTACCCGTTACTGCTGCGGAGGCCGCTGGACGGGGGCAACAGGGTGCTGTCCTCGACCCGCCCCACGGCCTTGTCGGGGTCGTGGCCCAGGGCCACGTCCTCCAGCGCGGCGCACACGGTGAGGACGCCCAGACTCCGCCGCACGGCGACCGACTCGCAATAGCGCAGCACGCGGAGCAGGAAGTGCAGTTGGGGATAGGCTTCGACCATCTGCTCCGCCAGCGACGAGTCCATGTCGTAAATGTAGGGTACTCCCGACATGCCGCCCGCGGCCGCCGCGATGAAGGCCGACTCCTCCACAGCGTGAATCAGGTCGTAGCGGGTCTGGCGGAGTCTCCGCAGACAGCTCACGAACATTACCGCGTCGCACACCACCTTCTTGGCCGAGAATCCCGGGCGGACATTGCGCACGCCCGGAATGGACGGGATGCGGAAGATCCGGCAGTTGGGGATGGCGATGTCCTCTCCCTCGTGCAGCGTGAGGACGTCCACGTGGTGTCCGCGTCCGCTCAGAAATTCGAGCACCATCCGCACGGCCAGCGGCGTGCCCCGCGCCTGGAAGAACGGGTGCGGAGCCAGCAGCAGGATGTTCACGCCACCCGCTCCGGGACGGCGCCGGGCGGACTCATCTCACGCTTCACCGCGTCGATCTCTGCCTCCGTTCGCTGGCCGGTCCACCCCAGTTCCCTGGCGGCGAGCCGGCCAACTGTTGCGAGCTCCGCCGCGGCGCGGACGCCGGGGGAAAGCCGGCGGAGCACATCGGGCAAGCGGAGGGCCATCTCGTCATGCACGGCCCGGAGGACGCTGGCCTCCAGCCCGGGGTCCGGGGCCTCTCCGGCGTCTACTCCGGACTCGGCCGTCCGGCACCGGGGCGGAGCGTGACCCCATGCGGCGACGATCCGATCTGTCACCTGCTCTGCCACCCTGCGCGCCGTGGTGAACTTTACGCCTTCGACCGAGAACATGCGCCTGAGCCCTCCCCCGGCGCCGTGGTCTATGACACGGGCGCGGTCGGCCAGGGCCGTGGAGCGGCCCGTTTCCCGGCCGGCTTTGAGCGGGAGCCAACCCCATTGATAGCCAACCACATCCGCTCCGTCGAGCCCGAGTTCCGGGCAGGCGGCACGAAACTCCTGCAGGAGCGCGGCCGCGCCCCGCTCCACCAGCTCGCGCACGGGCCGGCCGTCAGCGAGGGCGTACCAGGTGCCGAGCAGGGTGGTCCGTTCCTGGGGATGCAGGAATACGTACCGATGGCCGCCGATTACGGGGTCGTCGGCCGGTCCGGTGTCCGTCCGCACCCCGACCGCGGCTTCCGCCCGGCGCCCCCGGACTTCCAGGTTGAGCGCGAAGGCCTGGGGATGGTTCGCGGCTCCGGTGCCGGCGAGGCCGGAGGTCCACGGGCCGGCCGCGATGACCACGGTATCTCCCCGGATCTCGAGCTCGCCGCCGTCGAGGCGATCGCGCGCAGCCACGCCCGCCACCGTGCCGCTGGCGCTGAGCACGCGATCCATGGCGCAGTGGTTCGCCACCTGGGCGCCCCGGGCGACCGCGCCTCGCAGCAGGGCCAGCGTCAGAGCCCCTGGATCGGTCAGCCGGGCGTCGAACCAGAGCGCGCCGCCATCGGCCCCCGCCGCGGGGAACGCCGGAAAGAGACGACGGCATTCCTCCAGGGAGACCAGGCGGCTGTCGGGCAGCCGGTGGGCGGGGTCGAGATTGCGGTTCCGGGCGCGGGAGAGGAGGTCGTTCAGGCGAAGGGCCGCGGCCATGGCCAGGCGACTGCGGCCGCCGTGGCCGGAGGTCGGCACCAGGACGGGAAGCGGCTGGACCAGGGTGGGTGCGATCCGGAGGAGGGCCGAGCGCTCGCGGATGGACTCGCGCATGCGGGGCAGGTCGCCCCGGGCCAGCGATCGCAGTCCGCCGTGGACGATCCGCAGGCTGTTGGCGGAGGTGGCCGCGCCGAAATCGTCACGCTCGATCAGCGCGACCCGGAGCCCACGGAGGGTGGCGTCCCACGCGATGCAGGCGCCGTACAGGCCGCCGCCCACGACGATCAGGTCATGGGCGGTGTCGGCCAGGCCGGACAGGTCACGCTTCATAGGGACGAGCCCGTCCACCGCCGCACCTCACCTCACCACCGCGCGGGAAGCCCGTGGCGCGGAGGGTCCGGTGCGTCAGATCCTCTCGCGAATGCGGTAGGCGCGCCGGTGCGGCGAGCGCAGGTGGACGATGATCTCGCCGACCAGGCCGAGGCCCATCAGCTGGACGCCCAGCACCACCAGGAGCACAGCCAGCAGCAGCAGCGGGCGGTTGGCGATGGCCTGCCCGCTGATCCGCTCGACCAGGAGCACGACGCTGGTGATGGCGCCAAGCCCGAAGCAGACGGAGCCCACCAGCCCGAAGAACCGGAGCGGCTTCTCGGTGAACTTGGCGAGAAAGAAGAACGCTGCCACGTCCAGCAGGCGGCGCAGGTAGACGCCCGGTCCGTAGACCCGCATCCGGGCATCGCACGGATGCTGCGGCACCGCCACCTCGGCCACTCGGTAGCCCTCGCGCAGGGCCAGCGCGGGGATGAATCGATGCAGGTCGCCGTACAACGGCAGTGCTTCGGCGGTCGAGCGGCGCATGACCCGCACCCCGCAAGCGATGTCGTGGAACCGGCGGTCGGTGACGCTCCGGAGCATCCAGTGGAAGCCGCGCGACTGCAGACGGTTGAGCCAGCTGTCCCGCCTGGGCGAGCGGTTCGCAACCACGACGTCGGCCCCGGCCTGGAGGGCGTCCAGCAGCGGCCCCATGCCCTCGGGCTGGACCTGGAAATACGCCGGGAGGGTCACGATGACGTCGCCCCGGCTGCGCTCGATGCCCAGGCGGAGCGCCGCCGTCTCGCCGAAGGTGCGGGCGAACGACAGCAGCCGGACCGTGTCGTTCTGCCGGCTCAGCGCCGCCAGCTCGGGTGTCGGCGTGAAGCCGCCGTCGAACACGAAGAGGAACTCGTGCTCCTCACCGCGCCGGTCGAGCTCGGCGGCAAAGGCATGGTACAGCTGCGTCAGATCGTCCGTCCGCTCCACTACCGGGACGATCACGGACACGAGGCGCACGTCGCCGCGTCCGGATGCATTGGCACGGTCGACATTCGGCTCCATGAGAGCTCCCTCGGCGGTCATGATCAACGCACCTCCCACGCGGCCGGAATGTCGCGTGCGCTCTCGCGCTCGCTGCTGAGCGCCACCTCGGCGACGAGCCCGAGCATGGCAAGATAGAAGGCGGCCCCGATCCAAAGCAGGGCGGCCCCGGGGAAGACTAGGGCATTGGCCTTGGCCGGGCCGAAACTGGTGACCGCGTACACCCAGAGGGCGGCAAACACCGCCGCCAGTCCCAGCAATGGGGTGGAGGCCAGGGCGAAGCCCACCAGCGGGCGCGAGCGAAAGGTGGTGATCATCTTCAGGGTGATGAGGTCGACCAGCACCTTCACCGTCCGGCTGATGCCGTACTTGCTCTGGCCGAATCGCCGGGCGTGGTGTCGAACCGGCAGCTCGGTAATGCGGGCGCCGACGCTGGCCGACAGCGCCGGAATGAACCGGTGCTGCTCCGCGTAGAGGGTGATCCGGTCCAGTAGATCGCGCCGATAGGCCTTGAGCGAGCAGCCGTTGTCGGTGATGGCCACTCCCGTCAGGCGGCGAATGATCCGGTTGGCCACCCAGGAGGGCACCTTCCGGAGAATCAGCGTGTCCTGCCGCTGCTGCCGCCAGCCGCACACCAGGTCGTAGCCTTCGTCCAGCTTGGCGACCAGCATGGGGATGTCCCGTGGGTCGTTCTGCAGGTCGCCATCCAGGCTGACGATGACGCGCCCCTCGGCGTGGTCGAAGCCGGCCATCATCGCCGCGGTCTGACCCACGTTCCGGCCCAGCCGCAGCCCATGCACGTGAGGGTTGGCGGTCGCCTCCTCGGCGATCCGAGCCCAGGTGTCGTCGCGGCTGCCGTCGTCCACCAGGATGACCTCAAAGCTGGCCGGGTAGGTGGCCAGGGCCTCGAGAATCCAGCGCACGAGCGGGGCAACATTCTCCGACTCGTTGAACAGCGGGGCGACCACGGACAGCTCGGGCATGACCTCTCGTCTCAGGGGTTCGGCGGCGGGACCAAGTATACCTGGTCCGGCGCGACGCTTCCAGCAATGCCCGTTCCGCGATCCCGCGGCCGGGGCAAATAACTTAACCAATTGTGTTTTATTGTTTTATGCTGTTAGTGTTGGCCGATCTCCCATCGGGCCGAGTGGCCAATTGCGCGAGGGTGCTGCTCGGCTGCCACAAATCGGGGGGCGGGAGCGGCAGGGGCGGTTTACCAGCCGCCGCGGCGGAGCAGGATGACCGGGATGGTCTTGAGCATGATCCGGAGGTCCTCCCGCAGGCTCTGCCGGCGGATGTACTCCAGGTCATAGGTCACCTTGGTGCGGACGTCGTCGATCGACCGGTCGTAGTGGTGGTTGATCTGGGCCAGCCCGGTGATCCCCGGCTTGGCCCGCTGCCGCAGGGGATACTCCGCGATGTGGCCCCGCAGCTCGGCGAAGATGGTCGGCCGCTCGGGCCGGGGGCCGACGATGTTCATCTCGCCCTTGAGCACGTTGAGAAGCTGGGGCAGCTCGTCGAGCCGGTACTGGCGAAGCACCCGGCCGAAGTGCGTGACCCGGGGATCCTGCTGCTGGGCCCAGACGGCGGCCCCGGCCGACTCGGCATCCACCCGCATGGTGCGGAACTTGTAGATCGTGAAGAC
>JBBRGH010000085.1:0-10244 GCA_038240915.1 Gemmatimonadales bacterium
GGCATCGAGCCCGATCCACCGCAGCACTTCCCCGGCCCGCCCGCGCAGACTGGCGTCCTGCTCCGCCAGATCCACCAGCGATTCCACCGCCCGGCGGGGAATGGCCCGACGCACCTGGATCCCGAAGCTCCGCCGATCGCCCGAGGGCACCCTGGGAGCGAGACTCACCAGCGCGAGCGTGGCGGCGAGCACCGCGTCCCAGGCGAGACTGCGGGCGCTCCGGCCGAGGGACTGGTGCAGCCGCTCGATCTCGGCGCGCTGGCTGGTGATGAGGTAGAGCCGGCGTTCGCCGCTCACCCGGCGGTCGGCGCCCCGCCGCCGCTCGATCCCGAGCTGGCGGGCGCGGCCGAGCCGGCGGCGCTCCACCCAGCCCCGGCGTTCTTCCGCACGCCGCGGCGAGGGCAGCGGGGCGGGTTCGCGGGCCCACGGCGCGGCCGGCGGCGGCACCAGCTGTTCGACCATCTCGACCAGCACGTTGGGACAGGACGGGATGGCGACGGTGTCGTGGGACAGCGCCCGGGCCAAGGCCAGCAGCTCGTGGGGTTGGGCCCCGGCCGCCACGTGGATCGCCTCGACCTGGCGGGCCAGCAGCCGTCCCTTGAGGGCGAGTTCGTCGGGGATCACGCTCCAGGCGATCCCGGCCTCGACGTCCACCGGCAAGGCTTCAACGGCGGCGGAGGACGCGGTCAGGGCGAGATCCTGGGCCGCATCGTTGCCGGGATCGACGCGAAGCAGCGTCACCAGGTCGCCGAACCGCTTGACGAACGTAGACTTGGCGTCCACGCGCCGACCTCGGGAGCTCGAGAGGGGGGGTACCTCGGCAAGCTGGCACCGGCCGCCCGAGTTCGCAACCGCCGCGGTAGATTCGTAGCACTCTGACTCCCATCCCGGCATGACCGAACCGCGCGACCACCTGGCCGACGGTGTAAGAACATCGTCTTCTCGCCGACGGGACACGCGATCCTGGCCGTTTTCGGCATCGCCTACGCTAGTGGACAGCGCCTCGTCGGAACCCAGGGGGCGGCTCACCGAGACCGGCGTGGCGGTGGGGACCCTCCGCCCCTGCTGACACTGCCGAGCTGGGTCACCCCGGGGAAACTGAGGAGCGATCCGCTGTGGACGCCGCTGCGTGGCCATCCGGGCTTCGCCACGCTGGCCCCAACGCCTTGACGGTCGGGCTCCGTCTGGTACATTGCTGACATGCACCCCCAGCGTATTAGCAACCGGAATCGCGCCGCGAATTTCTACGCGTTCACGTAGGATGTCGAGCCGTTTCGGGGGCAGGATGGTGTGGTAGTTCCCGGCCCGCTCGACAAGATCGAGGGGCTTTTTTATTGCCAGGCGGTCACTTCACTTCTTCCCGTCGGAGAGACAATGAAGCGAGCAAACGTTCTGGGAGCTGCCCTCGCCGTCCTGGGCCTCGCCACGACCAGCGGCCCCGCATCGGCGCAGACCGTCGGCGCCGACCTGGGCCTGTTCAGTTCCTACGTGTGGCGTGGGCTCAGCCTCACCAACAAACCGGTGGCGGAGCCGGATCTGTACGTGACGTTCCCGGCGGGAGCCGCCTCGATCACCCTGGGCGGGTGGGCCAACATCGATCTGGGGAAGTACGACAACGCCACCAAGGACATCAGCGAGAGCGGCGGCTCGTCGGCCTTCAACTTCGCCGAGTTCGATCCCTGGGCCGAGATCAGCTACACGGTCGGCAAGGCGACGCTGACGGGCGGCGCCACGGCCTACATCTATCCCAACAAGAACACCGCGCCCCTGTTCGCGCTCACCAGTGACTTCAATACCGTCGAGCTCTACGGCAAGGTGGCGTTCGACGCGCCGCTCAGCCCGAAGCTCGCGGCGTGGTACGACGTGGATAAGATCAAGGGTCTCTACGCCGAGGCGAGCATCGCCCATTCGGTACCGCTGAATGAGAAGACCGCCCTCAGTCTGGGCGCCCTGGCCGGGTTCAACGCGGGGCAGGACGCGAACCTGGATGGGACAGGGACGCCGACGGCGGACTTCTACAACTTCGCGGACGACGGCTTCACCCATCTCGATCTCTCGGCCGGGGTTCCGCTGACCGCCGGCGTGTTCTCCATCACGCCCGCGATTCACTTCGTGATCAACGGCGACGACGCCACCAAGGTGACCTCCCCGACCAAGACCCACGATCTGAAGGCGTGGGGTGGCGTCACCATCAGCTGGTCGAAGTCCTATGGCGCCGCGGCGGAGGAAGAAACCACCGAGTAGTCTGCACCATCGTTCCCGTATCCTCCTCCGCACGGCAAAGGGGGCACGCCTGATGGCGTGCCCCCTTCGTCGCCCTCCGTGCAGATGGGGGGTCGGCTGCCGGCCGAGGTCGGGCCGGCGATCCGGCTGCTACAGTCCGGGCGCCACCTCCTTGAAGGTGTCCTCCAGCCGGTTCAGCATCTCCTGCAGCAGCGGCGTCGGAATGCCGAGCGCCGGCTCGATCCGGATCACCTGGGCCTTCGAGTAGGTGCCGGCCACGAGCACCCCCCGCTTGAACAGCCCCGCGGCCACGGCCCAGCCGATCTCCTGGGTCCGGAACTCCATCCCGATCAAGAGTCCCTTGCCGTGCGCCTCCGCCAGCACCTGGGGATACTTGCGCTGCAGGGCCGCCAGCTCGCACAGCAGGAACTCGCCCTTCTGGGCCGCCTGGCCGGGAAGATCCTCCTCCAGCGTCACCTCGATCGCGGCGAGCCCGGCCGCGCAGGCGATGGGATTCCCGCCGAACGTGGTGGAGTGGATGATCGGATTGGGGATCATCACCTCCCACACCGTCGGGCTGGCGATGAACGCGGACAGCGGCATGACCCCGCCGCCGATCGACTTGCCCAGGCACATGATGTCGGGGACCACGTTCCAGTGGTCCACGCCCCACAGCTTGCCGGTCCGGCCCATCCCTGTCTGGATCTCGTCCGCGATCAGGAGCGCGCCGTACTTCGTGCAGGCCGCCCGGGCCCGCGGCAGGTAGTCGTCGGGCGGGACCACGCCGCCGGCCTCGCCCTGCACCGGTTCCAGCACCACACCGGCGATGTGGGTCCCGACCTCGTCGCAGCGCTCGAGCTCCTCTTCGAGGGCGGCGGCGTCGCCGTAGGGCACGAAGCGGACGTCCTGGAGCCCGCTCTGGAACGGCTCCCGGAAGGAGGCCTTGCCCATGAGCGAGAGCGAGCCGAGCGACTTGCCGTGGAACCCCCCCAGGGTGGAAATGAACGTGTGCCGCCTGGTGTACAGCCGGGCGAGCTTGATGGCGCCTTCGATGGCGTCCGTGCCGTTATTGATGAAGAAGGAGTTCTGCAGATCGCCGGGCGTCACCTCGGCCAGGACCTTGGCCAGCGCCGCCCGCCATGGCTCCAGCAGCTCCTGGCTGTTGAGCGCCATCCGGCCCAGCTGGTCGGTGACCGCCTTGACGATCTTGGGATGGTTGACGCCGGCGCTGAAGATGCCGTACCCGCCCAGGCAGTCGATGTACTCGCGGCCCAGCAGATCGTGCAGGATGGCGCCTTGGCCGCTCCATTCGAGCGCCGCGAACTGGCCGGCCTGGGTGACGGACTTCCGGTAGGAGATGAACCCGCGGTTGTAGTACTGCTCGTAGCTCTGCACCGTCTCGGTGATGAACGACTGCTTTTCCTCCGTCGACATCTCCCGCCCGGCGATCAGCCCCAGATACCGGCGGGTGTGCTGCAGGACCTCGGCATTCGGCAAACGCAATTAATCGGCGCTCCTTTGAGTACGGGACGATGGCGGCGGTGTGCTACCAGCCCAGTGAATCGCGCACCCTATAATACCCTCCGACCAGCGGCAGGAACCAAGGAGTCCCACCGTACAGAGGCACGGCTCGGAACGGCGCGGTCAGCCGAGGTGCCTCGCCAGCCCCGGCCAGCGCGTCGCCCATGCGGGCGCCCAGCCAGGTGGCCATCGCCACGCCGTGCCCGCCGTAGCCGAGCGCGTAGTGGATGCCCTTGAGCTGCCCGGCATGTGGCATCTGGTCCAGCGTGAAGGCCACCTGCCCGCCCCAGGCGTACTCCACCCCCACGCCGGTCAGCTCCGGAAATACCTCGACCATTCCCCGGGCCAGGATCTCGGCGCTCCGCGCCACCGGCGTGGGCGTAAAGGCGGCGCGGCCGCCGAAGATCATGCGTCCGTCGGGCGAGAGCCGGAAATAATAGAGCAGGTTCTTGGTGTCGCTCAGCACCCGGGTGCCCGGGATCAGGCGGGCGGCCAGCGCCGGATCGAGCGGAGATGTGGCGATCAGGTAGCTGCCGACGGGGACCACCCGCCGCTGCAGCGCCGGCACCGCTGGACCGGTGTATCCGTTGGTGGCGACCAGGACTTCGCGGGCAACCACCGATCCCGCCGCCGTCGCCACCGTCCATCCCGCCCGCTGTCGCCCGAGGGCGAGCACCTCGGCTCCCTCGACCAGCCCCGCCCCGGCCCGCACCGCGGCGGCCGCGAGGCCCCGCACCAGCCGGGCGGGCTGCACCGAGCCGGCCAACGGATCGAGCAGACCCCCGTGATAGCGGGCGGACCCGATCGCCTGACCCAGCTCGCCGCGGCCGAGCACGGTCGTCTCGTGGCCGAGTTGCTCCCGAAGAAACTTTCGGCTGGCCGCGAGCCCCGCGAGGTGGGCCGGCCGCGCGGCCAGGACCACCGTGCCGCAGCGGGCGTAGCCACACTCGATGCCCTCCTCCGTCACCAGCGTCTCGAGCCCGAGCACCGCCTGCTTCGAAAGCTCGAACAGGCGTCGCGCCTCGGCGACGCCGAGCTTGCGGGCCAGCACCTCGATGTCGGGCTTAAACCCGGGCAGAACGAAACCGCCGTTCCGGCTGCTGGCCCCCCACCCGACCGTGTGACGCTCCAGCACCACCACGCTGGCGCCGTGCCGCGCCAGCGCGCGCGCCGCCGCAAGCCCGGTGTAGCCCCCGCCGATGATGGCGACGTCGGCCCGCTCGGGCGGGGGGCCGGCGTGGGCGGCCGGGGGCGGCGCCTCGGCGGTCCAGAGGCACCGCTCGGCGGGCGCCGACGTCGGAGTCATGGGTGGCTGTCCCCGGCTCACGTGACCGCGCGGCTCAGTGAAACAGGGTGTCGGCCCGGACGCTCTCGCGAAACACGTCGGTATGGCGGTCCACGTCGGCCTCGGTCACCGCCGGAGCGATCAGCGCCATGTTGTGGAACGGCGTCAACAGGATCCCGCGGTTGAGCGCCGCCAGGTGCATGTAGCGCTCGAGCTCGGGATCGACCGCCGCCGCCGCCTCTGCCCCGTTCCGGGGCGGGGTGGGCCGGAACCAGTACTCGGCACGGCAGCCGAGACGCTTCACGATCCAGGGCAGCCGTTCCTCCGCGATCACCCGCTCGACCCCGGCGGCGAACCGCTCGGCCAGCGGAATGGTGCGCCGGTAGCTGGCCTCGGTCAGCACCTGTTCGAGCGTGGCCCGCATGGCGGCGGTGGCGAGCGCGTTGGCGGCGAGCGTCCCGCCGATGCCGCCCGTGTCGGCGGTATCCAGGCGGCTTCGATTCCCAATCCGCCCCGCCAGCTCCTCGCTGAAGCCGTAGACCGCGCCCGGCACCCCGCCGCCGACCGGCTTGCCCAAGGTGAGGATGTCGGGGTCGAGTCCATGCGCCCGGGTGTAGCCGCCGGGGCCGGTGCAGATGGTATGAGTCTCGTCGATGATGAGTAGCGTGCCGGCCCGGCGGGTCAGCTCGCGGAGCGCCGCGTGGAAGCCCGGGTCGGGCTGCACGATGCCGACGTTGGTGAGGGCCGGCTCCGCGAGCACGCAGGCCACGTCCCCGTGTGCCAAGGCGCCTTCGAGCGCGGGCAGGTCGTTGAACTCCACCACCCTGGTGGTGACCGCGGGGTCCACCGGCGGGCCGAGGTTGCCGTCGCGGGCCACTACCCGGCCGGCCGTCAGGGTCGCGAAGGCCTCGTCCACGGTGCCGTGGTAGCACCAGTTGAACACCAGGATCCGGGGCCGGCCTGTGACGTGGCGGGCCAGACGGAGGGCGAACCGGTTGGCGTCGGTGGCGGTGACGGCGAACTGCCAGTACGGAAGGCCGAAGCGGCGGGCCAGCTCCTCGCCGACCCAGACGGCGTCTTCGGTGGGCAGCATGTAGGTGAAGCCCCGGGCGGCCTGCACCCGCACCGCCTCGACCGTGGCGGGCGGGGCGTGACCGGTCATGGCGCCGGTATCGCCCAGGCAGAGATCGAGATAGCGGTGGCCGTCGACGTCGGTGAGGTAGGCGCCCTCGCCGCCCGCCACGAACAGCGGAAAGCCGCCGGCCCAGCGCACCATCCAGTGCATGGGCACGCCGCCCAGAAGCGAGCGGCGGGCCCGCTCGAACAGCGCGAGCGACCGGGGGTGCGCCTCGTGAAAGCGGCGCTCCTCCTCACCGAGCAGCGCCGCGAGGCGGGCCCGGTCGAGCGTCATGCCAGGGCCGGCGCGCGCCCCACGGCGGCCTCGAGCGCCGCCCCCATGACATCGAGGCCTTCGTCGATGATGGCGTCATCGGCCGTAAGCGGCGCCAGCACCCGAATGGTGTTGCCGAAGGTGCCGGCCGACAGCAGCACCAGGCCGCGCTCCAGGGCCGCGGCCAGGACCCGGCCGGTGAGCGCCTTGTCCGGCGTGCGGCTCTCGCGGTCGGTCACCACCTCCATGCCGACCATGGCGCCGAGCCCGCGCACGTCGCCGATGCAGGAGAAGTGCTCGGCCCACTGGCGGAAGCGGGCCTTGACCCGGTCGCCGGTGCGCTGGGCATGGGCCGGGATGCGCTCGGCCTCCATGGCGTCGAGCACCGCCAGCGCCGCGGCGCAGGCCAGCGGATTGCCGCCGTAGGTGCCGCCCAGGCTGCCCACCTGGGGCGCCTCCATGACGTCGGCCCGGCCGGTCACCGCGGCGAGCGGCAGCCCGCCGGCCAGGGACTTGGCCGTGGTGATCAGGTCCGGCACCAGTCCATAGTGCTCGGAGGCGAACATCCGGCCGGTCCGGCCGAAGCCGGTCTGAATCTCGTCGGCAATGAACAGGATCCCATGCTGTTTGGCGAAGGCGGCCAGGGTCTGGACGTACTCCACCGGGGCGGGCACGAACCCGCCCTCGCCCAGCTCGAGCTCCATGATGATCGCGGCCACCGACCCGGGGTCCACCGTGGCCGCGAGAATCGCCTCCAGCCGGGCCGCGCTCGCCATGCAGCAGCGGTCCCCCGACGGCCCCTCGGCGCAGCGGTAGCAGTAGGGATAGGGGATCTGGTAGACCTCGGGCGCGAACGGCCCGAAGCCCTTCTTGTAGGGGTTCACCTTCGAGGTCAGCGCCATGGCGAGGTTGGTCCGCCCGTGGAAGCCGTGCTCGAAGCAGAGCACCGCCTGCCGGCCGGTGAAGTAACGCGCCACCTTGATTGCGTTCTCCACCGCCTCGGCGCCGCTGTTGACGAAGAAGGTGCGCTTCTCGTGCGCCCCGGGCGTGATCCGGTTGAGCCGCTCGGCCAGGGCGACGTAGGGCTCGTAGGTCGACACCGGAAAGCAGACGTGGGCGAAGTGATCGAGCTGGGTCCGCACCGCCTCGACCACGCCCGGGTGCCGGTGCCCGGTGTTGACCACGCCGATGCCGCCGCCGAAGTCGATCAGGTGGTTCCCGTCGGCGTCGGTCAGCACCGCGCCTTCGGCATGCACCACGGCGATGGGGGTGACGGCGGGCACGCCCTTCGGCACCGCTTTGGCGCGGCGCGCGAGGAGGGCGCGGCTGTTGGGGCCGGGGATCGCGGTCTCCAGGTGAATCACGCCGGACATGACGGGCCTCGAGGATGGGCTGGGACGCTCGGTGCGACGGGCCGGCTTGGGCCGCGACGCAGGGTAGAAGTAATGCGGGAGCAAGCCGCCCGCCACCCCCGCGCTTCCTTCTCCGGCGCCGGTTTCTGATGTAGGATTGTAGCCGGAGGGGGTCCCCCCCCCGGCCCAGCCCACATCCCATCAAGGAGTTGCGCTCCATGACCTGGCGGCGTTCGAGAGTGCCCGGCCCCCTGGCCCTGACCGCGGTGGTGCTGCTGGTCGCGGCTTGCGGCGGGGGCGAGAAGCAGGCGGCCGCGCCCGCGGCCAAGTCCACGAAGATCACCATCACGCCGACCAAGGACGCCCGGGCCGACGCCCGGACCTACCTGGCCCAGCTCTGTCCCAAGCCGATCGGGGGCGAGCTCAACTTCATGGTCTGGGAGGGCTACACCGATACGCTCTTCACCAAGCCGTTCGAGGAGGCCTGCGGGGTCAAGGTGAACGCCACCTACATGGGCTCCAGCGACGACCTGGTGGCCAAGCTTCGCGCCGGCGGCGCGGAGACCATTGACCTCACCTCGCCCTCGAGCGACGCGGCCACCGCGATCATCGACGCCGGGCTCGCTGCGCCGATCGACGTGGGCCGGATCCCGAGCTACACCGACCTGAGTGAAGGCTTCCGGAACCTGAAGGTGGCCCGGAAAGGCGCCACCGTGTACGGGGTGCCGTGGGCGTTCGGGCCCAACCCGCTGATCTACGACACCACCAAGATCACCAAGGCGCCGGACTCGTGGGGCGCGCTGTGGGACAAGAAGTACAAGGGCAAGCTCTCGCTCCAGGACGACATCGCCACGCTCTACATGGTCGCCCAGTACCTCGGCCTCGACGATCCGAACGATCCCAGCAAGCTCTACAACCTGAGCGACGAGGATCTGGCGCGGGTCAAAGCCAAGATGCTCGAGCTCCGGCCCAACGTCCGGAAGTACTGGGTCACCGCGGGCGACATGACCCAGCTGTTCCAGAGCGGGGAGGTGGTGGCGGGCGAAGGCTGGCCGCTGATGACCAATCAGCTGCGGCAGGCCAAGTTCCCCGCCGGCGAGACGATCCCGAAGGAGGGCACCACCGCCTGGGCCGACCACTGGGTGCTCACCAAGGGCGCCAAGAATCTGGATGCCGCCTACGCCTG
This sequence comes from Gemmatimonadales bacterium, assembly GCA_038240915.1. Classification (GTDB taxonomy): domain Bacteria; phylum Gemmatimonadota; class Gemmatimonadetes; order Gemmatimonadales; family GWC2-71-9; genus CAVVWJ01. The sequence continues at coordinate 8,958 of JBBRGH010000085.1, forward strand.
GCTCGAGTACACCGCCCAGCCGTTCACCCAGAAGCTGCTGTATGACGTGACGGCCTACATCGTGGCCAACCCCGCCGCCAAGTCGTACATGACCGCCGAGGAGGCCGCCAGCCAGCGCGACATCTCCGACTACGGCACCAAGGTCAATTTCTGGCAGTGGAGCCCGCGGCGCGAGAAGTACCAGGAGATCTGGAATGAAGTGAAGGCCGCCAAATAGCGGACCCGCGGCGGGTGGGGCAGCCGATCGCCCCGCCCGCCGCGTCCCATCCTTCCAGCCCACTGATGCCCACTCCCCCTCCGTCTCCGCTCGACCCCAGCGCCCGGCGGCCTGAGGGGAGCCGGCTGCCGATTCTCGAGCTCCGCCATCTGTCCAAGCGGTTCGGGGACTTCGCCGCGGTGGACGACCTGTCGCTGGACATCGGCGCCGGCGAGTTCCTCACCCTGCTCGGCGCCTCCGGCTCGGGCAAGACGACGACCCTCCGGATGATCGCCGGCTTCGAGGCCCCGACCGCGGGCGACATCCTGATGGGTGGGCAGCCGATCGGCGCGCTGCCGCCGTTCAAGCGCGACATCAACACTGTGTTCCAGCACTACGCGCTGTTCCCCCACATGAGCGTGCGGGACAATATCGGCTACGGGCTCCGCATGCGCGGGGTGCCCGCGGCCGAGCGGGAGGAGCGGGTGACCCGCGCGCTCGAGATGGTGAAGCTCGAGCAGCTCGGCGCCCGGGCGCCGCGGCAGCTTTCGGGCGGCCAGCAGCAGCGGGTGGCCCTGGCCCGGGCGCTGGTCAACCGGCCGCGGGTCCTGCTGCTGGACGAGCCGCTCGGGGCCCTCGATCTCAAGCTGCGGAAGGAGATGCAGCTGGAGCTCAAGCACCTGCAGACCGAGCTCGGCATCACCTTCGTGTATGTCACGCACGATCAGGAGGAAGCGCTCACCATGAGCGACCGGATCGTGCTGATGCAGCAGGGCCGGATCGCCCAGATCGGTACGCCGCGGGATCTCTACGACCGGCCCGCGTCGCGCTACGTGGCCGACTTCATCGGTGACACCAACCTCTTGCCGGGGACGGTGACGGAGACCGGCGGCGGGGTCGCCACGCTTCGGATGGGCGATGTGACCCTGCGCGGACTGACCGACGCGCCGCTGCCGCCGGGGCGGGAGGCCTGGCTCACCGTGCGGCCCGAGGCGATCGACCTGACCGAAGGAACGGCCCCACCTGCTGGGCACAACAACGTGGCCGGCCAGGTGACCGATGCCGTCTACGCCGGCTCCGCCCTCCGGGTC
>JBBRGH010000086.1:0-10097 GCA_038240915.1 Gemmatimonadales bacterium
GCTGCTGAGCGGATGGAAGTTGCGCTCGATCGCGCTCGCGGTGGCGTGGCTCATCTGGATCGGCGGGACCATGCGGTTCGCGCGCCGGACCCGGGTGGCGCCGGAAGCCGCCCGGCCCCCCGTGGCTGGCGCCGCCACCGCCGGCGGGCGGCAGACGGCCGTGCTCGGCATCGTGCTGTTGGCCTTCGTGGTCTTCATCGTCGGAGTCACCAAGTACGGCTGGGACTTCGACCAGTTGTCGGCGGTGTTCTTTCTGATGGGGGTGGCGGCGGGGCTGGTCGGGCGGCTGGGAATGGGCGGGACGGCGGACGGCTACGTCGAAGGGTTCCGGTCGATGGCCTTCGCGGCCCTGCTCATCGGATTCGCCCGCGGGATCTTCGTGGTGCTCGACGAAGGTCACGTGGTGGACACCATCGTCCACGGGTCGTTCGCGCCGGTCGCCGCGCTGCCGACCACCCTGGCCGCTCTGGGCCTGATGGGGGTCCAGGCGCTGGTGCATCTGCCGGTTCCCAGCACCAGCGGCCAAGCGGTCCTGACGATGCCGCTGCTGGTGCCCCTGTCGGACCTGATCGGCCTGTCGCGCCAGGTGACCGTCCTGGCCTATCAGTACGGGGCGGGGCTGTGCGAACTGGTGACGCCGACCAACGGGGCGATGATGGCGATGATCGCCGCCTCCGGCGTGCGCTACGACGAGTGGCTTCGGTTCGTGGTGCCGGTGACCGGGGTGCTGGTGGCGCTGGCGGCGCTCACGATCGGGGTGGCCGTGGCGGTCGGCTGGCACTGAGCCGGCCGCCCCGACCGCTCAGGCGACGCCGGTCAGCCCTTCCAGCACCTTGAGATCGGCGACGCCCACGTGGCGGGCCCGCTCCCGTCCGCCTTCGAAGGCGATCACCGTGGGAATGCCGCGGATGGCGTAGCGGCCGGCGATCGGCTGGTCCGCGTCGGTGTCGAGCTTGAGCACCAGCACCCGCCCGGCCTGGCGGTGGGCGAAGTCGTCGAGGACGGGGGCCATCATGTGGCAGGGGCCGCACCAGTCGGCGTAGAAGTCCACCAGGACCGGGACGGTGGTTCCGCTCACCATCTTGTCGAAGGTGGTGGTCGTAGCCTTGACCGGCCGGTCGAGCAGGATGGGACGCTCGCAGCTGGCGCACTTGGGGCGGTGCGACACTTTCGTCAGGTCCACCCGGTTGAGGGTGGCGCAAAAGGCGCAGGCCACGACCCCCTGCGGCGGGGGGACGGCGGGGGTGGCGTCCCGGGCGGCAGCACCCGGTCCATTCGAGATCTGGTCCATGTGTCCTCCTTGTCCTGCAAGCTAGACCGCCCCGGTCGGGGAGCAACCTTCAGGCGCCGGACCCGCCCGGCCGATAGTGCAGGTGACCGTCTTCACAGAGGAACCAGCGGCGTGGCATTACTGTTGCAATGAAGGAAGCGGCATCACCCCCGGAAAGCAGGTGGCCCATGAGCGAACTCACGATTCGAGAGATGGGACAGGACGAGGACTTCTCGGCCTGGTTCTCCGAATTGCTCGAGCAGGAGGACGGGACCGCCGGCTCGGTGGGCGCGATCGACGAGCATTACCTCATCCTCAGCAACGAGATCGGCGATTGGATCGGGGGACTTCGATACTGGCTCCGGGGCGGAGTGGCCCACCTGGTTGACGTGGTGGTCCTGCCGCAGGAGCGGCATCGAGGCCACGCCCACCGCCTGATGGCCGCCTTCGAGGAGCGGGCCGCCGAGGCGGGCGGACACGTGGCCGAGTTCTGGACCGACGACCAACGCTCCGAGGGGCTGCTGGCCGCCCTGGGGTGGCGCCGTATCTTCCAGCGAGAGGACTACATCGGGCACCGGGCCTGGTCCCTGATGGAGAAGCGGCTGGGCGAGGAATCCCCCTAACCCCCCCCGGGGCATGGGCTCGATGGCGTAGGTAGGACCAGCCACTGTATCTTTGGTGGCTGGTCTTTTGTCATACTGGTAGGCCCACCGTCGTAAAAGGGAACCCATGGGCATCGCCACCGATCCGGCGCGCGAACTGGCCTTGAAAATCGAAGTACTCAAGGACCTCGAGGAGCCGGTCCGGGAGCTCATGGAGGCCCACGAGCGCAAGCGGGATCTCTGGATGCCCTCGGAGATCCTGGGGCCGCAGCCCGAGAGCTGCCCGGACGAGTTCACCCGCACCCTCCGCGACCAGGCGAGCGGCATCCCGGACCCGATCCGGGCGGCCCTCGCGCTCAACATGCTTACCGAGGAAGGTCTGCCGCACTTCCACCGGCTGCTGGCCGTCTACCTCGGCGACGAGAGCCACTGGCGGGCCTGGAACAATCTGTGGACAGCCGAAGAGGACCGGCACGGCCAGGTGCTCCACGACTACGCTCGCGACACCCGCTTGTTCGACCAGCGGAAGATCGAGGAGATGCAGTTCGAGTACATCCGCCGGGGCTTCCACCCGGAGTGGGACCGGGATCCCTATCGGGTGTTCGCCTACACCACGGTGCAGGAGCGGGCCACCCAGTTCTCCCACAGCGAGACCGGCCGGATCGTGGCCGAATACGAGCCCCGCCTGGCCGAGGTGCTGAGCCACGTGGCCAAGGACGAGGCCCGGCACTACGCCTTCTACCGCAGTGTCTTCGAGCTCATCCTGGAGCGCGATCCCAACGCCGCGCTCCACTCGGCCTCCTTCATCCTCCCCGCCATCGACATGCCTGGGGTGACGATGACCGGCTTCAAGGAGCTGGCCGACGTGATCCGCCGGGCCGGCATCTACGGGCCGCGCGACTACCTCCGGATCGTCCAGGAGCAGATCCGCTACTGGAAGATCGAGAGCGTCCAGGGGCTCAACGAGATCGGTCGGCTGGCCCAGGAGAAGATCATGGGGATTCCGGCCCGGCTGAAGCGGATCGCCGAGCTGATGGAGACCCGGAGCCGGGCGAAGACGTTCAGCTTCGAAGTGGTGTTCAACCGCGAATTCGCGATGGATTGATGGGTCGTTCCGCCGCCGGAGCCGCGCTCGCGCTGGTATTGCTGGCCGGGTGCGGCGCCAAGGAGGCGGCCCATTCGGCGGACAACGATTCGCGTCCTGCCCTGCCGCGCGACCGCCAGGACGCCGAGCAGCTGGGGCGTGAGGTGTTCGATCTGGTGGACCGCGCCGTCGACTACCGGGGCTCGCATCGCGGACGGCCCGCCGCCAGCTTTCGTCAGATGGGCATTGACACCCTCACCAGCACGACCGTCCGCCGCCTGGTCAACCTCGAGCGTGAGCCGCTGGTGACCGTGGCCTTCCGCCGGACCGATGCCCGCGAGATCACCTCCTGCCGCGGCGACAGCCAGATCCTCGAGGAAGCCACCCTCAACGGCGGCCGCTTTACGCTCATGTGCACCACCATCTCGGGCGCGCAGCGCCCGATGCGCATCGGCGACTCGTCCGGCCGCTGACTCCGGGTGCCCATGGTTTTCACCACCCTCGATCTGGTCGCCCGCACGCTGGTCGTGGTGGCCCTGGTCTACGCGTCCGCCGTGGGGCTCACCCACTGGGCCGTCCGCCGGCGGAAGCTCACACCCTTCGGGGCCTGGCCTCGGTTCGTCCGCCGGACCAGCGATCCGGTGCTGCTGCCGCTCGAGCGGCGGATCATCCGCGCCGGCGGCAGCCCGCAGGACGCGCCGTTCTGGCTGGTGGGATTGGTGGTCGCGGGCGGCCTGCTGCTGCTGACGTTCCTCCACTGGCTGGCGGGCTTCGTCGCCACCCTGGGCTATCTGGCCGACGCGGGGACCCGGGCCTGGATCCACTTCGCGGTCAGCTCGTTCTTCACCGCCATCATGATCGCGCTGTTTGTCCGGGTGATCGCGTCCTGGTTCGGCATCTCCCCCTACCGGCCCTGGATGCGGGTGGCCCACGGGCTCACCGACTGGCTGATCGGGCCCATCCGCCGGATCCTGCCTCCGGTCGGCATGGTCGACTTCAGCCCGCTGGTGGCCTGGCTGCTGCTCAACTTCCTGCGCGGCTTCGTGCTCTCCTACATCTGATCGCCGCCACGCCGACCGGCATCCGCCTCCGGGTCCGGCCGCGGGCCGCCGCTGGGGGTGCCTCGGTCGCCGTTCCGGATCGAGGCCGGCGCAGCCGGGCGGACGAAGCTTGTGGCGATCGCGGGCACCGACCTGCCCTCCGCCACCCGCCGCCTGGGCCTCGGCTGACCCAGTGGCCCCCCGGCAGCCGGCGGTGTAAGTTTGACGGGTCGGACAATCGATTCGTGGCGATTTGCGCTGCTTGCGGCCACGTTAAACAATCGCTAAAACGCGTCCCCTGAGGCGTTTTGGCCTTCAGGGGCTTTTTCATCCCCGGAGCGCCCCGTGCTGCTCGACCACACCCTGCCGTCCGCCCCGCCCCCCGCCGGCCTGAGCCGCGAATCGCGCCTGGCGCTCCTGGAACCGCTGCTCGCCCAGCGCATCCTGGTGCTCGACGGTGCCATGGGCACCATGATCCAGACCTACGGCCTGGGCGAGAAGGAGTACCGGGGCGAGCGCTTCGCCGACTGGCCGCGCGAGCTTCGCGGCCACAGCGACCTGCTCACCCTGACCCAGCCGGACATCATCCGGGCGATCCACCTGGCCTATCTCGAGGCCGGTGCCGACATCATCGAGACTAATTCCTTCACCTCCAACGCGATGTCGCTGGCCGACTACGGGATGGAGGAGCTGGTCTACGAGCTGAACCACGCGGCCGCGCGGCTGGCCCGGGAGGCCGCGGACGAGTGGGAGCGGCGGACGCCGGACGTCCCCCGCTTCGTGGCCGGCGTGCTGGGACCGACCAACCGGAGCGCATCGCTCTCGCCGGACGTCAACGACCCGGGCTTCCGGAACGTGACCTTCGACGCCCTGGTGGCCACCTACACGGACGGCGCGCGCGGGCTGCTCGACGGAGGCGCCGACCTGATCCTGGTCGAGACCATCTTCGACACCCTCAATGCCAAGGCCGCGCTGTTCGCGCTCGATGGCCTGTTCGAGCACCTGGGCCGTCGGCTGCCGGTGATGATCTCCGGGACGATCGTGGACGCGAGCGGCCGCACCCTGTCCGGCCAGACGACCGAAGCGTTCTGGAACTCAGTGGCCCATGGACGGCCGCTCAGCGTGGGCCTCAACTGCGCCCTCGGCGCCCAAGCCCTCCGGCAGTACGTCCAGGAGCTGTCGCGGGTGGCGCCGGTGTTCGTCAGCGCCCATCCGAACGCGGGCCTGCCGAACGAGTTTGGCCAATACGACGAGACGCCCGAGTTCATGGCCGGCGTGCTCGGCGAGTTCGTCGAGCAGGGCCTGGTCAACTTCGTGGGCGGCTGTTGCGGCACCACGCCGGCCCACATCCGGGCCATCGCCGAGGCGGTGCGCGGCCTCGCGCCGCGGGAGCGGGCCCGGCCCGAGCGGGTGTGCCGGCTGAGCGGGCTCGAGCCCCTGGCCATCGGGCCGGAGAGCATCTTCGTCAACGTGGGCGAGCGGACCAACGTGACCGGGTCGCGCAAGTTCGCCCGGCTGGTGCTGGCCGGCGACTACGAGGCGGGGCTCGAGATTGCCCGGCAGCAGGTGGAGAGCGGCGCCCAGATGATCGACATCAACATGGACGAGGGGATGCTCGACTCCCAGGCGGCCATGGTGAAATTCCTCCAGTTGATCGGCTCGGAGCCGGGGATCAGCCGGGTACCGGTGGTGCTCGATTCGTCCAAGTGGTCGGTCATCGAGGCCGGGCTCAAGTGCGTCCAGGGGAAGGGCGTGGTCAACTCGATCAGCCTCAAGGAGGGCGAGGACGAGTTCGTCCGCCAGGCCACTCTGGTGCGGCGCTACGGCGCGGCGGTGATCGTGATGGCGTTCGACGAGCGGGGCCAGGCTGACAGTGCGGCGCGCAAGGTCGAGATCTGCACCCGCTGCTACCGGATCCTGACCGAGCGGGTGGGCTTCCCGCCCGAGGACATCATCTTCGACCCGAACATCTTCGCCATCGCCACCGGGATCGAGGAGCACAACAACTACGCCGTGGACTACATCGAGGCCACCGGCCGGATCAAGGCCGAGCTGCCGCACGTGCTGGTGAGCGGCGGGGTGAGCAACGTCTCGTTCTCCTTCCGCGGCAACGACCCGGTCCGCGAGGCCATCCACGCCGCCTTCCTCTACCATGCGATCGACGCGGGCATGGACATGGGGATCGTCAACGCGGGCCAGCTGCCGATCTACGCCGACATCCCGCCCGACCTGCTCGAGCGGGTGGAGGACGTGGTGCTCAACCGACGGGCCGACGCCACCGACCGGCTCCTGGCCGTGGCCGACCAGGTGAAGGGCCAGGCCGGCGCCCAGGCGGCCGACCTGTCGTGGCGGCAGGCGCCGGTCAACGAGCGGCTGGCCCACGCGCTGGTCGAGGGGATCGCGGACTACGTCGTGGAGGACACCGAGGAGGCGCGCCGCCTGGTGGAGCGGCCGATCCAGGTGATCGAGGGCCCGCTGATGGCCGGGATGAACGTCGTGGGCGACCTGTTCGGCGCCGGCAAGATGTTCCTGCCGCAGGTGGTGAAGAGCGCCCGGGTGATGAAGAAGGCCGTCGCCCACCTGATCCCGTACATCGAGGCTGAACGCGAGTCGTCCGCGGTGGCGCGGACCAACGGCCGGGTGCTGCTCGCCACGGTCAAGGGCGACGTCCACGACATCGGCAAGAACATCGTGGGCGTCGTGCTCCAGTGCAACAACTACGACGTCATCGATCTGGGCGTGATGGTGCCGTGCGCCCGGATCCTGGAGACCGCCCGCCGCGAGCGGGTGGACATCATCGGGCTGAGCGGGCTCATCACCCCGTCGCTCGAGGAGATGTCGTTCGTGGCGCGGGAGATGGAGCGCGAGGGGTTCACCATCCCGCTGCTGATTGGCGGGGCCACCACCTCGCGGGTGCACACGGCGGTCAAGATCGAGCCCCACTATCACGGCCCCACCGTGCACGTGCTCGACGCCTCGCGGGCGGTGGGCGTGGCCGGCAACCTGCTGAGCGACACCCTGCGCGACGACTTCGTGTCCGAGACCCGGGACGAGTACCGCGACGTCCGGGAACAGCGGATCCGGAACCGTCCCGAGCAGCGGCGCCAGCCGTTGGCGGACGCTCGGCGGAACCGGCTGGCCATCGACTGGCGGGCGGTGACACCGCCAGCGCCCTGCTCCACCGGCCTGATCGTGCTCGACGACTATCCGCTCGACGACCTGGTCCCCCGGATCGACTGGACGCCGTTTTTCCAGACCTGGGAGCTGTCGGGCCACTATCCGGCCATCCTGACCGATCCGACCGTCGGAGCGGCCGCGACGAGTCTGTTCCGGGACGCCCGGTCGCTACTCGACCGGATCGTGCGCGAGCGGCTGCTCCGGGCCCGCGGCGTGCTCGGCGTCTTCCGCGCCAACGCCGTGGGCGACGACATCGAGCTCTACGCCGACGACGAGCGCCGCGAGCAGCTGGCCGTCATTCGCACGCTCCGGCAGCAGATGCTCAAGCCGCCCGGCCGCCCCAACCTCGCGCTGGCCGACTTCGTGGCGCCGCGGGACAGCGGCGTGGCCGACTACGTCGGCGCGTTCGCGGTCACCACCGGGCACGGCCTGGACGAGCTGGCGGCCTCGTTCGAGGCCGCCCACGACGACTACAACGCGATCCTGGCCAAGGCGCTGGCCGACCGGCTGGCGGAGGCCTTCGCCGAGCGGCTGCACGAGCGGGTCCGGCGCGAGTACTGGGCGTATGCCCCCGCGGAGGCGCTCGACAACGCCGACCTGATCCACGAGAAGTATCAGGGCATCCGGCCGGCGCCGGGCTACCCGGCCTGTCCCGATCACACCGAGAAGCGCATTCTGTTCGACCTGCTCCGGGCCGAGTCCAACGTCGGCATCACCCTGACCGAGAGCTACGCCATGCTGCCGACCGCGGCCGTGAGCGGCTGGTACTTCTGGCGGCCTGAGGCCCAGTACTTCGGGGTCGGCAAGGTCGAGCGCGATCAGGTCGAAGAGTACGCCCGGCGGAAGGGCCTCGATCTGCCCACGATGGAGCGCTGGCTGGCTCCCAACCTGAACTACGAGCGCTAGCGTGCCCAGCGTCCGGGACCTGATCGCCGACAACCGGGTCCACGTGGTGGACGGCGCCATGGGGACGGTGCTCTACGGCCGCGGCGTCTTCGTCAACGTCTGCTACGACGAGCTGAGCCTCCGCCAGCCTGACCTGGTGCGCGACATCCACCGGGAGTACGTCCGGGCGGGCGCGGAGCTGCTGGAGACCAACACCTTCGGCGCCAACCCGCTCAAGCTGGCCATCTACGGCCTGGCCGCCGAGACCGAGCGGATCAACGCCGAGGCGGCCCGGCTGGCCCGGGAGGCGGCCGGCGAGCGCGCCGCGGTCCTCGGCGCCATCGGCCCGCTCGGCGTCCGGGTCGAGCCGTTCGGCGAGCTTTCGCTCGACGACGCGCGGGCCATGTACGAGCGGCAGGTGCGCGGCCTGCTCGAGGGCGGCGCCCAGGGGTTCATCCTCGAGACCTTCAGCGACGTGGCCGAACTGGGCGCCGCGCTCCACGCGGTCCGCGGGTGTTGTGATCTGCCGGTGATCGCGCAGATGACCGTGGGCACGGACGGCAAGACCCACTACGGCACCGATCCGGTGATCTTCGGGCCGGAGCTGGCGGCCATGGGCGCCGACGTGATCGGCGTCAACTGCTCCGTCGGCCCCCACGGGGTGCTCGAAGCGGTGGAGAAGTTGGCGCGGGTGGTGAGCGTCCCGATTTCCGCCCAGCCCAACGCCGGCCTGCCGCGCGAGGTGGGTGACCGCAAGATGTACATGGCCTCGCCCGAGTACATGGCCAGCTACGCGCGGCGGATGGTGGAGGCCGGGGCCCGCTTCGTCGGTGGCTGCTGCGGCACGACGCCGGACCACATCCGCGCCATCAAGGGCTTCGTCCAGAGCGTGTCGCCCCGGCACGCGTTCGACATGGGGACGCTGCCGGCACCGGCCCCCACCGTGGCGATCGAGGCGGTGCCGCTGGCGGCCCGCTCCCGGCTGGGCGCCAAGCTGGCCGAGGGCCGCTTCATCACCACGGTCGAGATCGTGCCGCCCAATGGGGTGGACCCGGCGCCGATGTTCGAGCAGGTGCGCCAGCTCAAGGCGGCCGGCGTGGACGCGGTCAACGTGCCCGACGGCCCGCGGGCGCAGAGCCGGATGGGGGCGCTGCTCTCCGCCCTCATGATCGAGCGCGAAGTGGGCCTCGAGGCGGTGGTGCACTATGCCTGCCGCGACCGCAACCTGCTGGGCATGCTGTCCGACCTGCTCGGCGCCTCGGCGGCCGGGATCCGCAACCTGCTCATCATCACCGGCGATCCGCCCAAGATGGGGCCCTATCCCGAGGCGACCGCGGTCTTCGACATCGACAGCATCGGACTCACCAATCTGGTGAGCCGGCTCAATCACGGGCTCGATCCGGGCGGCAACCCGATCGGTCAGCCGACCCGGTTCGTGGTCGGGGTCGGCGTCAATCCGGCCGCGCCGGACCTCGAGCGCGAGCTCAAGCGCTTCGCCTACAAGGTCGAGGCCGGGGCCGAGTACGCCATCACCCAGCCGGTGTTCGACCTGGCACAGCTCGACCGGTTCCTCGCCCGGGTCGAGGCCTTCCGGATTCCGATCGTGGCGGGGATCTGGCCCCTCATCTCGCTCCGCAATGCCGAGTTCCTGGCCAACGAAGTGCCCGGCGTCTCAGTGCCGGACGCGATCGTCGAGCGGATGCGGGTGGCCAGCGCCGGCGGGAAGGAAGACGCGCTGGCGGAAGGCGTCCGGATCTCCCGGGAGATGCTCGCCGCCGTGGCGGATCGGGTGCAGGGCGTCCAGGTGTCGGCGCCGCTCGGCCGCGTGCCGGTGGCACTCGAGGTGCTGGAAGCCGCGCCGATTGAACCGGTCGCCGGTCCGGGATATACTCCCCCCACCTGAGATCAGCCGCTGTCCCTCTCCGGAGCCCGAGTCTCTATGCAGGACCTCCGCAGCGCTCCGCCCGCCCTGACCTCCCTGACCGAAGAAGAGAACATGTTTCGCGACGCGGTCCGGGAGTTCGCCGAGTCCGAGGTGC
>JBBRGH010000087.1:0-9999 GCA_038240915.1 Gemmatimonadales bacterium
GTACCGCCCCGACTACGTCGCCTGGGTCAACGACGCCGGCACCTCGTTCCGCGAGCAGCGCTACCCCGACTACAAGTCCACCCGCGAGAAGATCGACGACTCGCTCCAGGCCGACTTCGACCGCGCCCTCGAGCGGATCGGCGCCCTCCTGGCGGTGCTCCGGATTCCGCTGGTGGCCATCCCCGGCTACGAGGCCGACGACGTCATCGGCACCCTGGCCCAGGCCGGCGCCGCGGGCGGCCTCCGCTCGGTCATCGTGTCGGGCGACAAGGACTTCTACCAGCTCATCGGTCCCGGCATCGTCCTCCTCAATCCTGGCCGCGGGGGCCCCGCTGCGGTGGACGAGGTCTGGGTGGACGAGTCCAACGCCGCCGGGCGCCTGGGAGTGCCGCCCTCCCAGGTGGTCGACTTCCTGTCGCTGGTGGGCGACAGCTCGGACAACATCCCCGGCGTGAAGGGCATCGGCGAGAAGGGCGCCCAGAAGCTGCTGGCCGAGTACGGCGATCTCGAGACCATCCTGGCCCGGGCCGCCGAGGTCACTGCCAAGCGGACCCGGGAGGCCCTGCTCGCCCAGGCCGACGCGGCCCGGCTCTCCAAGGAGCTCGTCACCATCCAGCGCGACGTGCCGGTGGCGCTCGACGTCGGCGATCTGGTCCTCCGCGAGCCCGACCGCGAAGGCCTGATCCGGATCCTGACCGAGCTGGAGTTCTTCTCGCTGGCGCGGAAGCTGGGCACGGCCGGCGGCGCGAGTGGCGCCGCCGGTCGGGCCGCCGCCGCCGGGGCGGGGCAGGGGACGGACGAGGCGGCAGGGCGGGGTACCGGCGACGATGGCGGGCAGGGTGATCTCACCGACCCGCCGGCCGCGGTCGCCGAGCGAGGTGCCCCGGGCGACGCCATGGGGCCGGACCCCGACGCCTGGCTACCCGACGCCTCCGACGCTCCCGAGTCCGGTGCGACCGAGCCCGCCGGGGCCGGGGCCGCCACGGCCACCTTGCCCGCCACCGCCGCCGACTGGCTCGCCCTCGACGACCAGCCCGCGATCCAGGTCGTCGTCGTGGACGATCCCGACGCCATTCCCGCGCTGGTGGCGCGCCTGCGCGCGGCCCCGCTGGTGGCCCTCGATACCGAGACCACCTCGCCCGAGCCGCACGACGCCGAGCTGATCGGCCTGGCGCTCTCCACCGGCCCGGCGGAGGTGTGGTATCTGCCGTTCGGCCACACGCCGCGCGGCGGCGCGCTGGCGGCGCCGGCGCCGGTCCGGAACCTCCCGCCGATCGCGGAGCTCGCCCCGCTGGTGGCCTTGCTCCAGGACGCGGCCGTGCCCAAGGCGGGGCACAACATCAAGTATCACTGGCAGGTGCTGCGCCGGGTCGGCGTCGAGCTGGCGGGCGCGGCGTACGACTCGATGCTGGCCAGTTTCGTGATCGATCCCGGCCGCCGCTCCCACGCGCTCGAGACCCTCTGCCTCGAGCATTTCGGCCGCACGCTCCAGACCGCCTCCGATCTCACCGGCAAGGGCAAGACCCAGATCCCCCTGGCGGAGGTGGCCGTCGTCGCCGCCGCCTCGTGCGCCGGTGCGGTCAGCGCCGCCGTGCTCGCGCTGCACGATTTCTTCGCCCCGGCGCTCGCCGGTATGGCGATGGCACCGCTGCTCGACGAGATCGAGCTGCCGCTGGTGCGGGTGCTGACCGACATGGAGTGGGAGGGGATCGGGGTCGATCCGGCCGTCTTCGCCCGGCTTGGCGCGGAGCTCGGCACCGATCTCCGCCGGCTCGAGGGCGAGATCGCCGCGGTGGCCGGTGAGTCGCTCAACCTCAACTCGCCCCGGCAGCTGGCCACCATTCTGTTCGAGAAGCAGCAGCTCCCGGTGCTGAAGCGGACCAAGAGCGGCCCCAGCACGGACGCCGACGTGCTCGAGCAGCTCGCCGCCATGGGCCACGCGCTGCCCCAGCTCATCCTCGACTACCGCGAGCTGCAGAAGCTGAAGAGCACCTACGTGGACACCCTGCCCGCCCGGGTCAACCGCCGCACCGGCCGGATCCACACCAGCTTCAATCAGACCGGCGCCGCCACCGGGCGGCTCAGCTCGGTCGAGCCCAATCTGCAGAACATTCCCGTACGGACCGCCCGCGGCGAGGCCATCCGCCGCGGCTTCGTGCCCCGGGCCGGCTGGCAGTTCCTGGTGGCCGATTACTCCCAGATCGAGCTGCGCCTCATGGCGCATCTCTCCGGCGACCCCGGCTTCATCGAGGCGTTCCGGCAAGGCGGAGACATCCACCGGCAGACGGCGGCGCTGATCTTCGGCGTCCCCGTCACCGAGGTCACCCCGGACATGCGGGCCCGGGCAAAGACCATCAACTTTGCCACCATCTATGGGCAGGGGCCGTTCGCCCTCAGCCGCCAGCTGGGGATCTCGCAGGAAGACGCCAAGAGCTTCATCGCCCGTTACTTCGAGCGCTTCGCCGGGGTGCGCCAGTTTCTCGACCGGATGGTAGCCCTGGCGCGGGAGCAGGGGTATGTCGAAACGATCTTCAAGCGGCGCCGCTACATCCCCGAGATCAAGGAGCGAAACTTCAACATGCGGGCCTACGGCGAGCGCACGGCCCAGAACTCACCGCTCCAGGGCTCGGCGGCGGATCTGATCAAGCTTGCCATGATCCGGATCCATTCGGCCATCGCCGAGCGGGCGTTCCGGAGCCGGATGCTGCTGCAGGTCCACGACGAACTCATCTTCGAGGTGCCGCCCGAGGAGCTCGAGGCCATGCAGCCGCTGGTCCGGGAGCACATGGAGCACGTGGTCGAGCTGGAGGTGCCGTTGGTGGTGGATATCGGCGTCGGGCCCAACTGGCTGGACGCGAAGCGGTGAGCCGGCCGTGACCGGTACCGCCCGCTTCGTCTGCACCGACCCCGACGCCGGCGACTTCGAGTTTGCCGGCGTGGACGACGTGCTCGACGCGCTCGAGGCGGCGCTGGTCCAGCCGGCGACCCCCTTGTTCGACGCGGCGCGCCAGAGCTGGCAGCCGGTCGGCATGCACCCGGAGATCCGGGCGGCCTGGGAGGCCCGCCTCCGCTTCTGCCCACCCGCCGCCTCGGGCCTGGGTCTTCCCCCGCTGCCCTCTCTCACCGCGCTGGCCCGGAGCCTCCCGGACGAGGAGGCCGAGCGCGATCGTCGCCGGGACGCCTTTGCCCGCATCCGGGCCGTGGTGCCGGCTGAGGTCGGCACGCGCGGCAAGCAGGACCGAGGGGAGCCTCGCTTCGCCGCGGTCGGGATCATGTGGGCGCTGGTGGTCCTGATGGTGGTGGGATGGGTGGTGGTCGTCTTCGCGACCCGCCTGAGCGAGTTCGCGGCGGGAGTCGTAGGGGCGACGTCGCGGAAGTGACCCGGGGTCTGCCTACGGGGTCAGGTTCGGCATCTCCACCGACGGCCGTCCCTTGGGCCGGATCCGCCTCACCCCGGGCCACCAGTTCCACCGCCCCATCGCCTGCATGAAGGCCGGCACCAGCACCATCCGGATCACGGTCGCGTCCAGCAGGACCGCCACCGCCAGCCCGAAGCCCATCAGCTGCATCGCCAGCACACGGGAGAAGGCGAAGATGCCGAACACCAGGATCATGATCAGTGCCGCCGAGGTGATCACCGACGCAGTGGCGCTGAGCCCCTCCATGGTGGCCTCGGTGTTCCGCCCGCTCCGGTCGAACGCCTCCTTGATCCGGCTCAGCAGGAACACCTCGTAGTCCATGCTCAGTCCGAATACCACCGCGAACACCAGCACCGGCACCGCCACGAAAATGGCCGAGGTCGGCCCGTCGAGCCCGAAGATCTGCGACCCCACGCCGCGCTGGAACACCAGCACGATCAGCCCGAACGTCGCGCTCACCGACAGGGTGTTCATGATGATCGCCTTGATCGGCACCAGCACCGACTTGAACGCGATCGCGAGCATCACCGCCGTGGCGCCCAGGATCAGGATCACCAGCAGTGGGAACCGCGCCAGCAGGTCCTCCTGGAAGTCGAGCGCCGCGGCCGAATAGCCGCCCACCGTGATGGTCATGCCCTTGGTGCCGCGCAGCTCCGCCTTGGCGAGCCGGCGGGCCCGGATCACCACGTCCGTGGCGGTGGTCAGCGACGTCGTATCCGCCAGGATCACGTCCATCAGCGCCAGCCGGGTGTCGCGGCTCAAGTAGGCGTCAAGGAAGTCCGGAAACCTGGCCCGCGCCGCCGGCAGATCGCTGTAGAGCACCGAGTAGCCGAGCAGGCTGCCCTTGGCCTCCACGTTGACCAGGCTCCGCACCTCGCGCACCCGCGGATCAGCCGTGAGCGAATCGGCCAGGGTCATCAGGCCGCGGAGCGAGGCGGCCTCGACCGCGCTCCGGCCCTGCGGCAGCTGCACCAGCACCCGCACCGGCTGGATGAAGCCGGCCACGCCCATCGCCGACAGCGCGTCGAGGCCTTCGCCGGCTTCGGTGCCGGTCGGCCACCAGTGGCGGGACGGCAGGCCGATCTTGATGAAGAACACCGGCAGTGTCAGCAGCGCGATCACCGCGCCGCCGTAGCCCAGCGCCCGGATCGGGTGACGGCTCAAGGTCCGGGCCCACTTCTCCCACACCTGCGGCGAGTGGTACCAGGTGAGCCGCCGGGCCAGCCAGCGGGGCCGGTCGATCTCGCGGCCGAGCACGGCCAGCAGGGCGGGGAGCAGGGTGATCGACAGCAGGACCGCCACCGCCACCACGATCAGTCCTCCGATGCCCACGCTCCGGGTCTCGATCAGCGGCGTGAGCAGCAGCGCGCCGAAGCCCACTACCACCGTGAGGCCCGAGGTGATGACCGCCCGGCCGGCGGTGGCCAGCGTCTTGGCCGCGGCCACCCGTCGTCCGGTCCCGCGGGCCAGCTCCTCCCGGAAGCGGGTCACCACCAGCAGCGAGTAGTCGATTCCCACCCCGAGCCCGATCATGGTCGTCATGTTGAGCACGAAGACCGACATCGGCGTGTAGTGCGCGATCACGCCGATGATCGCCAACGAGACCGCGATCGCCAGCACGCCCACGATCAGCGGCAGCGCCGCCGCCACCAGCGCCCCGAACGCCAGCACCAGGATGATCAGGGTGAGCGGGAGCAGCCGCTTCTCGCCCTCCGCGCTGTCCCGCGTCACCACCGTCCGGACGTCGAGGTCGAGCGGCGCCCGGCCGGTGACCCGCGCCCGGTAGCTCGGGCCGTCGGGCAGACCGGCTAGGGTCCGCCGCACCAGGGCCCGGACCGGCAGCACCAGCGCGCCGGCGCTGTCGCCCCGGCTGGCCTCGAGCGCCACGATCACGAACGTGGCCCGCCGGTCGCGGCTGAGGAACGTGCTGTCGCCGGTGGAGGGGTAGGAGACGAGGCCCCGGATGTAGGGTTCGCGCCGGAGGGTGGCCAGGAGAGTGTCGAGCGCTGCCTTCGGCGCCGGCTGGTCGAACGGGACCGGTGCCTCCAGGGTGACGGCGAAGAACTCTCCGATCGGCCGGCTGAAGCGCTCGGTCAGGAGGTCCTCGGTCCGGGACGCCTCGGTCGGCCGGGCGCTGCCGCCCCGGATGTTGAGCAACGACGGCGTGGCTGGCGCCCGGACCGCCGCCACCGCGCCGATCGCCGCCCACACCACCAGCACGACCCAGCGCCAGCGCACCAGCGCCCGGGAGAATCGGTCCATCAGGTTCAGAGCTGCCTCCCGGGAATCGCCGGCCTCGAAGGTGGCAAAATGTTAGACGGCTGAGGGTTCCGGCGCCAGCGCCGGGCCCGGGGGAAGGCCCCGGAGGGGGGGCGCTAGCGGCCGGAGCCGACCGCCCTCCATATTGTGACTATGCGGCGCCACCTGCTCCCCCTCTCGATTCTCGGTCTCCTGCTCCTGGTCCTGGCGGACCGGGTCGCCGATGCCATTGGCCGGCGCCGGGCCGCGGCCGAGCCGGTGGCGAGCGAAACCCGGAGCGCCACCCCCGATCTCAAGCGCCGAAGCGCCGGGAGCGTCGCCGCCGCCGTCCGCTCCACCGCCGCGGACGTGGGCGAGGCCCGCCTGGCCCGGCTGGCCGCGCGGGAGGCGCTCACCCGGGAGGCCGGCTCGACCTACCTCGATTCGCTGATCCTGAGCACCGATTCGGTGGTGCGCCGGTGGCCCGACCGTTGGGGCTCGCCCATCCGGGTGGCCATCATCGAGGGCGGGGCCCCCGAATGGGACCCCCGGATGGCGGGGTACGTGCGGACCTCGCTCGAGCGATGGGAGAGTCTCGCGATCGGGGTAAAGTTCGCCATCGTGCAGGACACCAGCCGGGCCGACATCCTGGTCCGCTGGATCGATCATTTCGAGTTCGACCGCGCCGGCCAGACCGATCTGACCTGGGACCAGTCCGGCCGGGTCCGCCGGGCGCTGATCTCGCTGGCCCTCCGCACCAACACCGGCGTGGTACTGCCGGATGACGCGCTCCTGTCCGTGGCCGTCCACGAGACCGGCCACGCCATCGGGCTGCCCCACTCGTCGGATTCCAACGACGTGATGTTCCCCGCCACCCGCACCGGCGTCCTGTCCGACCGGGACCGCCGGACCGCCGCCGTGCTCTACCGGCTGCCGCCCGGCCCGGTCCGCGACATCCCCGACGACGGCCGGTAGGCGGTCAGCGGCTCGCAGCCCTGGGCGCGACAGGTGGCGTCCAGCCGGCGGATCACCTCGGCGGTGAAATCGGCGTAGCGTGCCAGGCCCTCGAACGGAAAGTCCTCGTCCCAGCGGTCGTCCGGCATGTGGTAGCGGCCCCAGAGCGCCGACCGCAGGCTGTCCGATGTCGTCAGACTCAGCCCCTCGTACGCCCCGTCGCCCGGCACGAAGAACACGGCAGGCACGCCTCGGCGGAGGAATGGGTAGTAGTCCGATCCGGGGGCCGGCTGCGCCAGCGTCGCCTCCCACCCCTCGCGCAGCGCCTCCTGCCGGACCAATTCGACCAGCGTGCTTCCGTCCTCGCCCGCGATCCGCCACGACCGCGGCCGCGCGGCCGGGCCGTTGGCGTCCAGGTTGATCACCCCGGCGATCCGCGGGAGCGGCCAGAGCGGGTGGGCCACGAAGTAGTCCGACCCGAGCAGGCCGTGCTCCTCGCCGGTCGCGAAGAAGAGGATCAGGCCGTCGTGCAGGCCGCCGTCCCCTCCTCGGCGCTGTCGTGCGAACGCCTCGCCGATGCCGAGCGCCATGGCCACGCCGGCCGCGTTGTCGGAGAAGCCGTTGTAGATGGAGTCGCCCGTGGCGTCAGGCGAGCCCACGCCCAAGTGGTCGTAATGGGCGGAGACCACGATCGCCGGCGCGCCGGCGTCGCGTCCCGGCAGCAGGCAGGCTACGTTGCTCGCCGTCACCGGCCGGGTTCGGGTGCCGATGGCGACCTCCGCCCGCCAGCCGGGCAGCTCGCGGGGCGAGGGCAGCCCGGCGGCGAGACCGTTGAGATAGGCGTCGTTCCACGAGCCCGAGCCGACGCCGGTGAGCGGCCGGTAGAGCGTCACCGTCATCCGCGGGCCGGCCAGCACGCTCGGCAGCGGCGGGATGAACGACGAGCGCACGGTCGAGTCGGTCAGATAGAGCCGCGACTCGCCCCGGGTCTGGCGGAAGAGCCGGTAACGGCGCGCGTCGTCGATCACTTGGATCACGCCCACCGCGCCTCGGCCGAAGAGGGTGTCGGCGGCGTCGCCGTCGCGCCCGAACTCGCCGCGGAGCAGCGCCACCTTTCCCTGGAGCGGCGGCAGGTCGCTCCGCCGGAAGAGGATCTCCTGCGCCCGGCCGACGTAGGCCAGCTCGCCATAGAATCCGCGCAGCGTCGCCGCCGTGCCGACGTCGGGGATGAAATCGTCCCACAGGCGGAAGGTTGTGTCCACGCCGGGTCCGGTGATCCGAACGGTCGTGGCCTCGGGCACGATCGTTGCCTGCGTCAGGGGCAGTTCCTGCCCATAGCCCCCGTCCGAAAGAGGGAGCAAGCCCAGCCGGCGGCACTCGGACTCCAGATAGGCCGCCGCCGCTCGCCCGCCATCCGTCGCGGTCCCGCGCCCCTGCAGGGCGTCGCTCGCCAGGAAGGAGCTGGCCGCTCGCAGGGTCAGGGTGTCGACCACGCCGGCGGTCCGGCTCGTTGCCGGGGCCACGCGGTCCGGACTGGGCCTGCCGCAGGCTCCGGCCGTCAGGGCGGCGGCAACGAACGAGGTCCGGAGGATGGAGAATCGCATGGTCGCAGTCAGGTGGCGTGCCGGTGTCCTGTGCGGAGTGGTCGCGATGACCCTAAGTGCTACCCCCGGTCACGCCCAATCGTTCGCTTCCATCGACGCGGCGGTCCGGGACGGGATCGACAAGGGGATCTACCCCGGCGCGGTGGTGCTCGTCGGGCGCCGTGACTCGCTGCTCTACGCCCGGGGATACGGCCATTTCACCTGGAGTCCGTCCTCCCCGGTCCCCCGGCCCGACTCGACACTGTGGGACATCGCGTCGATCACCAAGATCGTGAGCACCATGAGCGTGGCCCTCCGGCTGGTGGATCAGGGCAAGCTCGATCTGGAGGCGCCGGTCCGGCGCTATCTCCCCCGGTTTTCCGGCGGGCCCAAGAACCAGGTCACGGTACGCATGCTGCTGGACCACACCAGTGGCCTGAAGAGCTACGTCCCGTTCTATGTAAAGGCGGGCCGGAGCCGGGCCCGGGCGATCGAGCTGCTCTACGCTCAACCACTGGTCCGGGTCCCCGGCGACAGCGCCGAGTACAGCGATCTCAACGCCATGTTCCTGGGCCTCGTGCTGGAGAAGGCGGCCGGGCTGCCGCTTGATCAGCTGGCGCAGCACGAGGTGTTCGGCCCGCTCGGCATGAGCCAGACCAGGTACCGGCCGCCGGCTTCGCTCAAGCGGCGGATCGTGCCCAGCGGCATGTGGAGAGGCCAGCCGGTTTCGGGCGACGTGAATGACCAGAATGCGGTGGCCATGGGTGGTGTCGCCGGCCATGCCGGGGTGTTTTCGACCGGGATGGACCTCGCGCGCTACGCCGCGGTCTGGCTCCGATCGGGCGTGGGCCCCACGGGCCAGTGGGTCCGGCCGGAGACGATGCGCCGGTTTCTGGCGAAGGGCCCGCGCAGCGGCTCCCGGCTCCTTGGCTGGGACACGCCCGAGATCGATCCCACGGCCGAGGCGCCGAGCGTGTTCGGCAGCCTGATCAGCGACGCGGGTTACGGGCACACCGGGTTCACCGGTACCGAGCTCTGGATCGATCCGGCCCGCGACCTGTTTCTGGTGTTCCTCACCAACCGGGTGTTCGACCCCCGGGTGCGGGAATCGGCCAAGGCACTCAAGTTCGTTCGGGCCAATCTGAGCGACGCCGCGGTCCGGCTGGTGCCCCACAGCTGTGAGCAGGAGCTGGTGGCGCGATGCTGACTGGATGGTGCACGGGGCGCGCGGGACCCGGACGCTGTTAGGTTACTAGCATGAGCGACGCACCCCTCCCCACCCCCACGGTTCCCTCTCCCGACTCGGTTCGGAAGGCGCTCCGGGCCGTCAAGGACCCCGAGCTCAACCTCAACATCATCGACATCGGGCTGGTCTACGACGTCGAGGTCAGCGAGGCCGGAGCGGTCCAGGTCCGGATGACGCTCACCAGCCCGGGCTGCCCGGCCGGGACCGAGATCATCGACGACGTGAAGAAGGTGGCGGGGGACATCGAGGGGGTGCAGGGGGTGGAGGTGGAGCTGGTGTGGGACCCGTTCTGGACGCCGGAGAAGATGGATCCGAGGGTGCGGGCGTTTTTAGGATTTTAAATAAGCGATAGGCGACACTGTGGCGCCAGTTAAGTGGCATCAATCAGCCAGCAGATTCGTAACCTCATTTAGTACCAACTGGTTACAGTATATGTTCCGCGAACGGTGACCCTCAGACTACTGGGGTCCCACCCCGCCCCCCCCCCCCATACCATCCAAATTCCGCGCCGCCCGGCCCCCCGTCCCCCGTGCCACCCCCCCCGCCCCCCCCCGCCGGC